>JAIVHC010000106.1 GCA_020201305.1 Geobacteraceae bacterium | reverse complement strand
GCGAAATTGCAGTCTTCCGTTGACCGATATTTATGCGCTGTGAAATACTCACCTGCGCTAACCATCCTTTACCTAAAAGCGTTATTACCTTACAGGAGCACGTATGCCAAAAATACCGCCAGGCCGAGAGTTCATAACTTTTCCGCTTGGGCAATGTTTTAATATAGTACCCGAAAATACCACAACTCCAGCAGATGCTCGCATAAACCTCGTTATGTCTGCAGGCGCTTTTGGCTCTGGCGAGCATGAGACCAGTGCCAGCTGCATGGAGGAACTTGAGCGACTTGCCCCTCTGCAGGGCAAAGATGTGCTGGATCTGGGCAGTGGCACCGGAATTCTTGCCATTGCTGCCCTGAAGCTCGGGGCAGAATCGGCCCTGTGTGTGGATATCGAACCCAAGGCCGTGGGGGCCTGTGCCTACAATTGTGAGCTAAACCTGGTTCAGGACAGGGTGCGCCACTGCTGTGGTACGGCCGCAGATATCGGAGCAGAAAAATTTGAGCTAATCGTCGCCAACATCTACGGCGATATCCTCATAGACATTGCCGATGAGCTACTCGGGCACGCTAGTCCCGGTGCCATCATTCTCCTCTCGGGAATCCTGTATGAATACAACTTCGATGTACGTCAGCGTTACGAGCGCCTGGGATGCAAAGTGATAAAAAACCGCATGCTGAGTGAATTCAGCACTGTATTGCTGCAATCACCTTAACGGGGCATCAGCACTGCTATCCAAAGACGCGCGTGCCATCGCCTGCTGCTGCATGGCATCCATGCGTGACAGACGCCCAATCCGGCTCTGATCCAGTTCTGTCGCCTTCCCCTGTTCATTTCTGGCATCTGTTCCATCCACGATCTGTGCAAGACGCGTTTCGAGCCGTTCCTTGAATTCATCTATATTAAGATCATCACGTATCTGCATTACATCTCTCCATTAAAGGATCATCTACGATCATCTACACAAATATAACCAACGCCGGAAGCACGAGAAACAAAAAACACACCAGCGCCCAGCGCAACATCTGGTGTGTCCCCACGACTGCCACCATGGCAAGTTTAAATGCCATATTGGCCGCAAATGCGATGAGTATACTCACACCTGCCCTACCCGCTTCAAGGGTCCCAGTATCTACCAGATGCGCATTAGAAAGGGTGATAGCATCCACATCGGTAAGGCCCGAGAGAAACGAAACCGCATATACGCCACTGTCACCCCAGATATCCTTGCCTGCTGAAACCGCCAGCAGTACCACGGCATATAGAAACCCGAACAACAGAGCCTGCTTCAACTCTGCAGGATTTTTGGTCTCCGGCAGTGGTGCCTGTTCATCGACACTTTTTTTCCACGCCACCGTGATGGGAATAAGCGCACAAACAAACATAGCAGCAAAAGGCCACGCAAGGTTATACAGCAGCGGATAGTGCACCACCCCGATCAGGACCGCCATACGCAACAGAACAACTGCAGAGGCAAGCGAAACCACGATAGCAGCTGTAAGGGAAAAGCCCGGATGTTTGCGCGCATGACGGCTGAATGACAGGGTGGTAGCGGTGCTCGACACCAACCCGCCCAGCAGCCCGAGAACCGGCCCACTCCAGCGTCTGCCGATAAATTTAACCGTAACATATCCTGTCAGGTTCAGAGCGCTGATCATCACTACCATCAGCCAGATATTGTACGGGTTAAGTGCTTTATATGGCCCATACCCGCGATCAGGAAGAATGGGAAGAATTACAAACGCTATCAGGACGAACTGCAATATTGCATGGATATCCGGAGCGGAAAGTCTGCGACTGAACGCATGCATCTGGGGTTTGAAATACAAAATCGCGGTTGTAATCAGGCTCAGAGCCACCGCCGCTTCAGTCATTCCTAGCGCTACCAGCACACCAATACCGTACGCGATAACCAGCGCTACCGCGGTGGTCAACCCCAGGGATTCATCCTCACGCACCCGTTGCATCTGCATAATAGCGCTCTGCAGGGTTACCGCACCTATGCCCGCAGGTATCAACCAGGTACTGCCGCCAACCTCACTCAGGTGCGCACATAGACATCCGAACAGGGTCACCAGCATGAAGGTGCGCAGTCCCGCAATCTTGGTGGATTTGCGCTCCCGCTCCAGCCCCATCAAAGCTCCAAGCAGGGCCGAGAGCAGATAGAATTCAAGTATTTGAAATGCACTGATATCCATAAAAATCGGTACTCCGCTTACTCCAGGTCTTTTCAGGTATTGATGCTTTCGCAAAAAACCATAAGATGGCTAAGCAAAAATTTCGACCTACAAGGACTGGGGGTTTTTCAGGGACGAAGGCATACATCTGGTATGTCGAGGTCCTGAAAAACGCCGTGACGCCGGAGGGCGAAACTTTTTGCGACGCCATCAGGTATTGTCCGTCCGCGAAGCTACAGGTATAGCTTCATCACATGCACCATCAGGCTTATGCGGATTCCTGGCGGCAATAAACTTCTCAAACGCCTCACGCTCCAGGGTTTCCTCCGCTACAAGCACGTCGGCAAGTTCCTCAAGGATAGTGCGATTATTTGCAATAATTGCGGCGGCACATTTCTCCGCCTGGGTCACCAGATTTCTGATCTCCTGATCAATTATCCATGCGGTTTTATCACTGAAGTTTTTTTCGGTTGCAAGCTTGCGTCCCAAAAACGGATGTTCCTCACCGCGGGGATAACTCAGTGCACCCAGGGCGTTACTCATCCCCCACTGACACACCATCTTCTCAGCCAGATCCATTACCTGCTTCAGGTCATTCTGCGCCCCGGTGGAATATTCTCCGAATATCTCCTTTTCCGCCATACGTCCCCCCAGCATTACGCACATCCGCCCCATAAGGTAGCTGCGCTGATAGTAGTACACGTCATCATCGGGGAGTTGTTGGGTCAGCCCCAGCGCCTGCCCGTGGGGGATAATCGTGATCTTGTGCACCGGGTCTGATCCGGGGATCAAACGCGCCACCAGTGCGTGCCCCCCTTCGTGGACCGCGGTCAGATGGCGTTCGAGATCCGAAAGAATCAGCTTGCGCTCCATACCCATAAGTTG
>JAIVHC010000169.1 GCA_020201305.1 Geobacteraceae bacterium | reverse complement strand
TGAAGTCACTACCAAGTGTGGCGCTCCGCGGAACAGTGAGTCGATCTCTTTTTCTTTCCAGAGGCGCACGAAATCGGCAAAATAACTTCTTTTTTCCGGCAACTCGCCACGCTGTATTACATTGGCAATCTCTTCCATACAGTGACGCCGGAACATATCCATGTTGCTTCGCTCTTTGATGACATGAAAGTGAACCTGCTGTACATTTACCCCGGTAGGAGCATGGCACGCAACCTCAAGCAGATGTTCTATGGTGCCCTGAGGTAGATCCTCCTGCGCAAATTGACGTACACTGCGTCTGCCCTTAATCAAGGTTTCCATGGCTTCGGTGTCAGGCAGATGCCCGGGGATCGGCATGCAATCCTTCAGCGCGTGTCCTCCAATGGATAGCGCTTCACGTGGACAGATCGCCATACAGTGCTGACAGTCAAAGCACAACTCCTCTTTCTCTTCCGGTATAAAGGGTAATTTACTAAGTGAAGTATTGAGTTGGATAATATTGCGCGGACAGTCTGCAACACATAGCCCGCATGCATCGCACTTATTCTGGTTGATAATAAAATTCAACATATCTGGAGGTACTCCTTTCGTGACATGTAATTGTTTGGGAGAAACGTTCAAATCTGATACTTTCTGCGAAAGCATCACATTGAAGCACTAACAAAAACAAAAAAGAGGACATATCGCAATGGAAATTTTAGCGTATGCCATATGGGGAGCCCTTGGCGGATGCCTGGTTATCGGTGTGCTTGTGTTTGTCTATGCACGTTTGCACGCTAGATATGATGACAGCGCTAGCGTAGAAATTGAAGAACCTCAAACCGAAGTTGCCGGGATTAACCCTGGACGCTGGGAACAACTGGTCGCCATGTTGAACCTCCATACGTGCACCTTACCCGAGAGTGAAGAGGAGCGTATGGCGTGGGCACAGGAATATCTTGGGGTTGAGCCGGAGTGGCTGGCTGGAGAAGACGCGCCCATGTATCCGTTCTTGAGTTTTAATAACGCGGTTGACCAGGGAGTCGATTTCATCAGTACCCTGGTGCGCACCCGCAGTGATGCGGTTCTGTATGTAGCAAAGCCGCGCGGTATCCTGCTGGCTGAGGAGATCATGGATGCGTGTGCAGCGCTGTGTTTTGCTGCCCCGGTATCAAGTGCGAGATGTAATTCAAGGCGTTATTTTCCGGTCAATGTGTATTGGGAGTGGGGTTATGCTCCTGAACGGGTACAGTGCTCGCAGATTATCTATGCCGCTATTGAGGCGGGTTTAGAGATAAAGGGAGTTGAAGTAGAGCAGGGGGAGATCTACGCCCTGGTAGAAGGAAAGCGCATTCCTGCAACTGTACTTGAGAACACGCCCTCCAGTTGGGATCCGCGGATACTGGCGAGCGCCGGAGAGGGTCCGGACGGAGTAAGAAAAGGGATGCTCGCAGCACAGGAGTTGATGGAAATCATTTCCGCCCAGGGGTGGAACCAGGGAAAAGAGGACAAGGCCTAGCTTTTGCGGTGTTCCTCTTTCATATCCTCCACCATGTGCTCCAGTTCGCGCTCTATCTCAGCCGCATTGCCGGTATTGAGTTCCAGAAGGCGTCTCAGATGTGCCATGCTGTCGGCATCAATCTCGGTAAAGTGAAATCCCACTGCGTGGTGTATATGGTCAAAGTGGCTCGGCTTAGCATGAACCACAATCTGTACTTCCTCCGACAGCGGCAGACGGATCAACCAGGTGTCTGAATCGACTTCCCCCCGGGGAATTTCATCCAGTTGGATCAACACCCCTTTCATGGAAATATCTGTAACCACCCCACGGTAGCGTTTATCGGCATGGATTATCTCAATATCTTCTACAAAGTGAACCCGCTCATAGTGGCGCTTTTCTTCCATCACTTCCTCCCTGGTCAAGGTATGATTAATCTGGCGTATATACTAACACGCAACCGGATCAACATTAGTATCAGCGCCGCTCTTGGGGTGTAGCCAAGCGGTAAGGCAGCGGACTCTGACTCCGTCATCGGGGGTTCGAATCCCTCCACCCCAGCCAGAAAATACATTGTGCGCTCTTCGTCTAGCCTGGTCCAGGACACCGCCCTTTCACGGCGGCGACAGGGGTTCGAATCCCCTAGGGCGTACCATTTCAAAAGCCCCACTGACATATGTCGGTGGGGCTTTTTCAATTCTTTCAGAATGGGTTAGCGCTGCAGACTATTCAATATCCTCTAAGCGGTACCATTCTCTTTGTCCTGCTTTTCATTCCACTCCACCACTTTCTCAAGAAACTCCTTGTACAGCCGGATTTCATCTGATTCGATCCCTCCCGCCTGTGAGGAGGTCTCAAGTTGCAAAACTTCCTGCGGGATTCCACCATATTCTTCCTGACAGAAGGCGTTGAGCGAGCTGCTGATACGCCACAAGAATCCGCCCGAACCTTCAATGGCACGAATGCGTTGGAGAATTTCATAGGTGATGATGGTTTCGAGCTTGCGCTGATAGCGCGCGGCAAAAAAATAGAACAGGATGCCGCTTATAAGTAGCATCAGGATCGGAGTACTTCCTACGATGGAGCTTTCAGATAATACCTCCGCAACCCAGAAAGCAAACCCGACAATAATAAACGAAGACCCCAGTCCCACGAGGGCAAAGGTGCTTTTAGAGCGCCTTTTGAGGACTTTATCATAGTCCAGCGAATCAAAATCGAGATTCTTGGCAAGGTTAAGATAGTTTTGCTCATCTGCGTATGATGTGGCCATATATACTCTTCAGATTGACAGGGGTTGAGGAAACAGATAATGATACCAGCGCATGTCCGGATTATACTGCGTTGGTGGAGAAATGATATGAGTGTTTTTGTGGTTGTTGGTGTTGTGGCAGTGCTGATGCTGGTGTATATGATTTCAGTCCTTGGAGCGTTGCCATGGTTTATCTATATACCGTTTATCCTTCTCTTTGCCCTGGTGTTCTTCTGGGACAGGATTCGTGCTGTTTTGCCGGGGGCGAAAACACCCAAAAGACGCTTAAAACCAGGGTCTCGGAATGTTAAACGTACTGAACATACTTCCCCTAAACGCGGCAGAAGAGGGCGCTCCGGGGGAAATCACAGCGGCAAACGGATTTAAGCAGCTACGTGCTAGGGATTTTTTGCGAAAGCAGCATAGTTAAGTGCCGGATTTTTCAGTTGAGCAAAAGATACTGGAGAATCCGGCACTTATGCTTCCGCTTGTGTGTTTAAAATAGATCAGTGTTCGTGACAACCGCTGCACTTTACCGGACCTGCTCCCATTTCGTGATGGCAGGTACGACATATGCTGTGGAACTCCTTGCGATTCTTTTCAATCCTGCTCGGAGGTTCAGTAGAATGGCAAGTACTGCAGCTGATGAACTCGGTGTGCTCAGCATGATTAAATGCCACTTTGCCGTATTTGTTCTGCATTACGATGGTATGGATCGAGGTGCGCTCCGGTGTCGGCCCATCGCCGGACTCAGCTTCGGGGCGTTGCCTCTGCTCTTTGTTGGCGGCAGGCTTTTGTGCCTCAGAGGTTGAGGCCGTTTCTGCTTTATCGGCAGCGTCAGCCACCTGTGCTTCTTCTTTTAGCTCAGCATTCTGCTGCTCTTTTTCTTTTTGTGCTTCAACCTGCTTTACGCCACTATTCAAGCTTGCTTTGTCTGTTTCGGCGTCTGTTCCGGCTGCACTGCTCCGCTCTGTTTCGTCGACACCACACCCGCTCATGAGTAGAAGTAAAACGGCCAGTATCCCCAGATATTTCAGTGTTTGCATTCTCTATTCCTCCTTTATTATTCACTTCCAGCTTTCATTTCAGCTCTTAGGGGCGTTGGGTTCACCACCTGAAAACTGATGCCATGGAACTTAATTTACCACTTTAACTGATCTATTTAAGTAACTATATTCACACAAAAATCCTGCATGGAGTATATGGTTTTTCCGTCCACAAGAAGAAATCCATCTGCAGTAATGCTGCGCTGCTCGTCGTCAATTGCGCTAATCAGTGCTTCAACCTGAATCTCCTTGTTTGTAGGGATGATCTGCCCGCGATACGACCAGTGGTGCGGGGTGTTCAGGGTAGTGACTTCGAAGGAAGTGGATTCATCCGCTCCCCAGCGCTGTACCGCTGCATACTTAATCAATTGGATGAACGATTCAAGCCCCAGTGAACCGGGACACACTGGGTCCTGGTAGAAATGCGCATCAAAGAACCATTCATGAGGGTCCACAATTTTGGAAGCTCGTAAAAATCCGAGCCCGTGCGGGCCGCCATCTGCAATGTATATATTGATACTATCCAGCATGCGTAGCTGCACATCCGGGAAAGGTAACTGGTCAGGGTATGCTCCGGGGTTTATGCTGCGCTGCAGTTCTTCAGCACCAGGAGTATATGAAGTTGCTCCCTGGATACCTACCTGATTCGCGAGAGCTTGTCCACTGAAGAAACCGAAGACGGTGTCACCGCGGTATACCGGGCCCTGGGCATCACGTACTTCAAAGTCGTAGCTCTGGATAATCATTCCCCCACTGCTGGAGACCCGTGTCAGCTTAACCCTGGTGGTCAGAGTGCCACTCGTTTTCGTGACCAGGCGCAGTTTTTGCGCATTTCCGTCCAGGTTTCGAAAGCACAGATCCACATCACTTGTAAGGGCGGAGCCTACGTAGGCGGCAAGCCAGCCGCAGGGCTGCAGGGCAATTTCGAGCAGGACACTGAAGGGGATGTTATTCGAGCGTTCCTGGGCAAAATACCATGCATCCGGAGGCACATCATACTGCGCCTCAGCGCTTCCTCCTGCGGCCATCTTCCATTGGGTAGCATCAACATCAGTGATGCGATCCAGAAACTGAAACGGTGGCCGCGGCAGCCGTGCAATGCGGCGCTCGGAGTCAAAGACGCGATAGGGTTCACCGAAGGCTTCGGAAGGATTGCCGTTGGAAAACGCAAGGATACTTTCATAGTCGTAGAGTGGCTCCTTTACATCCGCCCTTATGGTCCCTGCATCCTCACCTGAGGGTGTTGTTTGCCTCCAGCGCTTTTCCATTGCTTCCCGATTCAGACCGCTGAGCTGAATAGTCATGTTGGTGATCTCCACGATCGCCTTCGCGTCGGCATACATGAGGGCATCTACAATGGCATAGGGTTCGGGGCGGTAGCCGATCTCTTTCACATTCACTTCATAGGTGACGCTGCGGGTGTGTTCGGTTACCTGGCCACGACACTTGAGCTGGCTGTCGATCCCCGGTATCGGCTCCCAGTGACCCTCGCCAACCTCGGTAACCCAGCCCATGCGCATTAAAAATACACGCAGGGTATGGAGGCAGCATTCATACATAAGGGTGCCCGGCATAACATTGTCATCACAGAAATGGCAGGTTAAGAACCAGTCCTGCGGATCGATATCCATCTCTGCTTTGATCTGCCCGATACCGTAACGCCCGCCGTGCGGGTCCAGATGGGTCACGCGATCCACCAGTTCCAGATGCCCACCGGGCAGGGTATAGGGCTGCTGCAGGGAAAGTTTCTCAAACGCAGATCCGAAACAGGCGCCAAGATCTCCCCGGCGTAACGCTTCAATCCGGGAGGCCGAGTAGTGTTCCACCTCATGCATGGGTACGAGCGCACACCAGTCGGAGGTGCATTTACCCTGTATGGGGCGGCGGTCGAGTTCGGTATGCACTATGCCGCGCCCGTCATTGAGCTGATCGGGGGTAAAGAACCCGGCACAGCCGTCACGCATACTTAAAAGGGGCTTGCCGTTGACCGTGCCTTCAAAGTTGAATTTGAACAGCCAGGTATCCCCCTGACGGAAAAAGCGCTCAATGTGTATATCATATCGGATGATATCGCCGGGGCGGGGAAGATGGCTGTGGAATTTCACCACTGCATCCAGAAGACGATACATCGCCTTGCCTTTGGTATACAGATCAATGCCCAGATAGGCGGAGAGGAACAGATCCGCCTGGCCGGCCTCAACCGCGACACAGGTGGGGATATGCCCGCCATCAAGATACCAGCGGTCACTGGTGACATCGTGTTCCGTAATAACCCTTCCGCAGCTCATGGAGCACGGTTCCCCTTCGAGATGGACAATACGATCCACCAGCATCAGGGGCTCATCCGGCAGACGCACCCGGCTGGGATGGCTATCGATGGAGGCAAACTCCTCCCCGAGCATGTTGCCTATAGCACCTACGGCAAACTCCATGCATGCCTGACGATCAAACAGGGGTGGTGCCGCCCCCGGGAGGGGTTGAGGCTGCAGGTTCTCCGATGGCGGTTGGGGTGTCTGCGCCAGGGATCCCTGTGCAACCGGGAAGGGCGAGTCCACGCGCCCCTCCACGGTGTATTTCTGCTGGAGACGGATATTCTCTGCCATCATCGCCTGGAGCTCGGTACTCAGACGTAAGAATTCTGCGTGTGCAGCGCTGTGACGCGCCTGGATCTGCTGCATGGACTCAAGTACTGTGGGGATAAAGTCCTCCCCGCCTTCTGCGGCACGGACGGTATTATTTTCCTGCCTATTCTGCCTGGAGAAAGCGCCAGGCCTGTGAAGGGGCTGATGAGGACTCGCCTGGGCATTTGTTTGCGGTTTTTGATGCGCCCGGCTCTGATGTGCAGCAATGTGGGTGTTCGTTTCTGTTCTATCTGAATCTTTCGATGGCAGGATTATGCTCTCTATTCCATTGCGCAGCGTCACCATGCCTTTACGCCCGGAGGTGCTGGCGTTCTTTGGCGTGGGATAGGCAGGCATACGTAGATCTTCTATATTGCAGCGCACCCCTTCGGCTTCGAGCTGCGCAATGAGGGTGGCAAAAGTGGTGAGGGGGTTCTGCCCCTCCACACAGGTGGGGCGTACCATATGGGGACGATCCCCCAGGATGCGCGGCAGCATGCGGGTACATGAATTCCCGCTCCCGGTTTCGATAAAGATGCGCGCACCTGCAGTGTAGACATTCTCAATCACGCGTGTGAAGTCGATGGTGTCGGTGGCCTGGGCCAGGATTGCATCGGCACATGCTGTAGTACCCGGGATATAGGAGGTGCCGCTGGCGCAGCTGAAAATCTGTGCCTCCACCGGATAAACGGGGAAATGGTGCAGGGCGTGATATGCCTCTGCCACTACTTCTGGCACTGGACAGTGAACCGTGGTAACCCCTTTTAGTTCAATAAATGCGGGGTTGCCCAGACGCTTAAGCACCTGCGTAACCGCCTGACGCTGCCCCCCGATCACACACTCCTCCGGGGTGTTGACAATAAGAAGGTAGGCACGTTCAACTTCTGCGATGCAGGGCTTAATCTGCTCTCTGGGCAAGGGTACTATGCCCAGACACCAGTCTACCTCCTCCTCCGCACCAAGCCCCCACAGGGCTCTGGCAGCAGCGTATTCCCCGCCCAGATCGCGGGTGAACAGGGGTGATGTTTCGATCCGGCGCAACATCTCATCGCGCTCGTGCCACACTCCCAGAGAAAACAGACTCGATGATTCACCCAGACTATAACCCACTGCCATCTCCGGCCGGACTCCGAACATCCGCACCCGGTCACTCAGGGCGGTGCACATGGCAACATGGGCGATAATCATGGAGTTATGATCCTCTTCGATCTCTTCTAGCTCCATGCCGTTCCAGAACACTTCGGGGCGATACTGGCAGCGCAGGTATTCATTGTCGCGGTGTTGCTGCTCAAACACATCCGGCCATATACGCCCTAGATCGCGCCCCATATCTGCAAAGTGATTGCCGGAACCGGGAAATACGAAGGCCACTTGTCCTTGAGACGCGAGGGGGGCTGGGGAATAAAATACCTTGTCACGCGCACACGCAGGGATACGCGCCCCACCTTTGCCATCGAGACGTTGTTCCGGGGCGCGACGCAGATGTTCGAGGGCAAATTCTATCTGAGCATCGAGTTCTGCATGATCCAGAGCAACGCAAGTGAGGCAGAACTTAGCATCATTCGGATTGAGGCTGTCCCAGAGTCGTGCCAGGTGGATAAGACCCAGATCGGAGTGCTGTTGGGTCTCGTGCTGGAGTTGTTGAAGCGCAGCAATAAGTTCTGCACTATTCGCCCCATACACGCGGAACAGGGTAGCGCCATTTATCCCGGCGTCGGGTGGGGCGAGGGGGAAGCGCTGCGGCAGGGAAGACGTATCCTGAAATTCCAGCTCTGTGGCTTCACGCACATCGAGGAGGCAGACGGAACCACCAGTGGCGTATCCTTGTACCAGAGCGCGGCGGGGTCCGGAGGCGGCATCGTGGAGCCAGTAGTCCGCCGCGCTTGTTTTATCATAGCGCAGACGGGGCGGAAGGATCTTGTGTTGCAGAGCGAGGGCGGTTTTAGCCAGGGCTAATATAGTGCTCGCTTCTCCGGCATGGCCGATCTGAGCATGGGCGGGGATGGTGTGGGACCATTCGGCGTCCGTATCTGTGGCAGTGAGGGCGCAGGTTTCACTGAAAGCGTATTCCGGCTGATTTCCATCATTACCGAGGTATAATTGTCCCAATGCGCGCACCCGGGTATCCGCTGCGGTATCAAGGAGATTATGCTGTGCACCGGTGGTTGAGGCCTGGGCATCAATAACCGCATAGATGCGATCTCCGGCTGTTTTTGCATCCTCCATCCGTTTCAGGATCAGGGCACAGGCTGCGTCTGCTACAGGTGCGTCAAATCCCAGGCGCTGGTTGCAAAGCTGGGTACGGATATCTCCAGGCATATCCACCCCGCCCGCAATGGCAAGGTTGATCTCCCCGCGTTGCAGGGCAGCACAGGCACACTGAACCGCATGCAGACCTGAATTCTCCTCACTTGCGAGGGTAAAGCTCGGTCCTCCGACTCCAAAGGCGCGCGCTATGCGGCTCGCAACCACGCTTCCCAGCGCTCCCATGGTGCGGTTCGCATTCAGGGGTGCAGACACCAGGTTCTGCAGGGTTTCCAGAGGAGGAAGATGCTCAACCCCCTCATCCTGCCACTCTCGATACAGGCTGGGAAGGCGCCAGCGGAGACTGAAACTGGTAGCGTTGAAATCGAGTCCGGTACCGATAAAGACTCCACTGGTGGAATGATCGGTTCCGCTGGCATCAGCATCTTTGAGGGCACCTTCGGCACACAAGAGCATCAGCGCCTGACGCGGAAGCATGTCGCGCATCTCTGTGGGAGGGATGCGGAATTTCCCCGCAGGGAGGCTGATTTCTCGTAGATAGGCGCCGTAACAGGGTTTGAAACCTTCCGAATCCCACCATATGCTCTGCTGCGCCCCGCCCCAGTGTCGGGGTTGTTGCAGTTCTTCATTCCGGGTTCGTCCCAACACCTGAGCGCGGAATGCCGCAGTCGAATCCGCTGCTCCGGTACGTACATCAATCCCCACAATCGCAATGCCTGCAGAGGTATCTGGATGGGTATGTTTGTTATCTCCATCTGCAGTAGCTTCTTCAGTACCACTTTGTGGGTTGCCATCCCACTCCTGCAAAAGCACATGGGCATTAATGCCACCAAAGCCGAAAGCACTCACTCCGGCACGGCGTAAGCCGGAAGGGTGGAGACACTCCCACGGCTGTGCTTCGCTCAGGACCCTGAACGGTGCATCGCTTTCACCCAAACGCTCAAGCGGGGTGGTGTGGTTTGCCGTAGGGGGAAGGGTTTTGTGTTTCAGGGCCAGAAGGGTCTTGATAAGCGCTGCGGAGCCGGCTGCAGTAAGGAGGTGTCCGATGTTGGATTTCACCGATCCCAACACACAGGCAGGCTTCGGGATATGCCTGTCAGCTTCCGCGCTTTCGCTCCAGAGCTGGCACAGGCTCTCTACCTCAACGGCATCTCCCACGGGAGTGCCGGTAGCATGGCACTCGATAAGTTCAACCTCGGATGGTTCCCATCCTGCTTCGGTATACGCCGCCCGCATGGCACGCAGTTGCCCCTCCGAGGTAGGGGCGAGGAGACTGCCGCCGATGTCGTTGGAAAGCCCTATCCCTTCAATGGTGGCATAGATATGATCCCCGGCTTGAACTGCGTCGGCAGTACGCTTCAGCACCACCATTCCCGCACCTTCACCCACCACAAGGCCGTCCCCGTTGCGATCAAAGGGAGAGCAGGTGCCTGAAGGGGAAAGGGCGCGCAACTGGGAAAACCCCATCTGCGTATACAGGGAATCGGGGCGCGCCACTCCGCCGGCAAGCATCACATCCGCGCGCTCGGAACGCAGTTCCTCCACCGCAAGCTTCAATGCATACAACGATGAAGCACATGCTGCATCCAGGGTGTAGCATGTGCCTCCAAGCCCCAGGGCATGGGCCAGTACCGCTGCTGGCATACCGGTTATAAAACGGTTAAGTGCCGGAGTATCACTCGGATCAACATGGCGTCCGAGGATCTGTTCACTCAGGGTGCGGCCGAGATAATCCTGTGCCAGGCATGCACTGGTTTCGGTGGGGAGGGCGAGATTACCCGCAATAACTCCGATGCGTTCGCGCTCTTCAGGGACAACAGCGGTGTCGAAAAACGCCTGGGTTCCTGCATGCAGGAGTAGTTGAAATACCGGATCGAGCTGCTTTACCAACGCGGCATCAATATCCAGACGCGAGTAATCCAGTTCTACCCCGGTGTGATCCACAAAACATGCACGCCGCGAATACACC
>JAIVHC010000105.1 GCA_020201305.1 Geobacteraceae bacterium | reverse complement strand
ATTCACCACCCTGCTGGGCTGGGGTGGTGAATAGTTACGATGTTTTGTGTATTGTTACATACAGCCTTTTGCATATTATTCTGCAAGAGGCTCAGGCGATGGCGTAATTATTTCATCGAAAGGAACTCAGGTCGACGAGGGGCCACCCAAAAGTGAAAACATCAGCACCAGGATGACGGTCTGAATGATCCAACCGATCACGCAAACGCCTACGGCGCGCAAGGTACTCGTATAATCAAGGGCTTGCCTGACCGCGATCACCATTGCTACCAGCATCCAGATTGAAGCCACTGCAAAAACTACTGTTCCCAATCCTGGGATAATCCCCAATACTCGGATTAAGCCGGGTGAGCTCGAAAAGCCGATGGTGCGCAGCAATTGGCCAAGATCGGCCTCGGTTTGCGGTTCTGCCAGGAATCTCGTGCCAATGAAGTAGGTGAGCCAGGCCCAGATATACCACCCGACAAGGGCGGCAAGGGTCCCGAGCAGTATCCCGCCAAGTCCAAGGGTACCGATACTCCCCACCCCGGCGGCCAAGCTTGAAAGAATAACAACCCCCATAGCCTGGCGCATTGTGTCTTTGTTGGCTTCAACCTCTTCATAAAGATTGACATCAAGTTTCGCCGCGCGAAGTATCCGATCCGTAAAAATGTTCATCGTAGCTCCTTTAGTTGGTTGAATGTTAAGAGGGAATTATCTTAACCCCAGACGCACTCAATTACTATGGGAGTCTTTGTGCGCGAAGGAGATTCGGTTGTCTGCTGTTAAAACCAGGGACACTTCCCATATTATCGCATACACCCGGACCCCCCCCAAAGCGCCGCTCGTTCCTCGCTCTACTTTGCGGTCGATTAAGCACACCGTTAGGAAGTTGAGTTCAGCCTTATGGAAAAGCGCATTCTGATAAACGATTTCGCTACCCGAAGTTTTCGGGATGTAGCCGACCAAGACTATATTGCTGCTAGGCTTTCATACCGTCATGGCCTGTATCCCCAGTTTCATTGGCAGTCGCTTCAAGCTCTGGAGAAGTATCTGAAGGCCATACTGCTTTACAATCGCGAGCAAGCTCACGGGGTCAGGTCATGCATTGCAACATTTTCCATGATTGCCGCCCGGGGAAATTGTCAGAAGTTGATTTTTCAAGAGCTATAAATTCAAAACCCATCTCGCTTAATCTTGTTGAGCACCTCTTTGAACTGCAACAGCATAGGCTGGGACTGCGCATCCAGGCGCTGGGCGAATATGCGTAGCAGTTGGTCGTAGTAGCAGAGCGGCTATCGCTTCATCTTCGCTGCCGCCATGCTCCAGAACCAGGGCGGATACGCTCATAAGATGAGAAATATACGGAACCGCTTTGCCTTTACGAAAATCACCTGCGTGTACATCAAAGGCAAGGGTCAGAGCGTTACGATAACGAGTTGTGAGATCCATCAGTTTGCCCTCTGTTCAGTGTTACTGGGCGTTTCTCCAGGGATTTGCTCTCGGCAAACAGGCTGTAGCAAATTCCCTGTATTTCAAACCCCAGTCCATATCCGCAGGGTTTTTCACTCAGGAAGATGCTGATGCAGCTAGAGTCATGGGAGAGCTCGCTTCTATAGCGCTTCAAAAAAGCTATTATATTGATGATCTCAAAGAAAAAAATCAATCTCTTAAAAAAGCGATGACTGAGTTAAGAACGCTGCGGGGTATAATTCCCATCTGTATGTACTGCAAGGGGATTCGTGATGACAATGGCATTTGGAGCCGTTTGGAAGAGTATTTAACAGAGCATACAGATGCACAGCTAAGTCACGGAATATGCGACAAATGTGTAGAAGATTTTTACCCTAAAAAAATATTCGTAAAGTAAAAGGTACTTCTGGTTTCCCGGAATCAAGCGCATTTGAGCCGACAATAATTTTGTGCCCGATCTACTCGCGCATAAAAAACACCCCACACCGAGAGTACACTCGGTGTGGGGTGCTATTACATTCAATCGAAATATAATGTGCAGAACAATATTGGTATGAGCGGGCAATGTCGCGTTCTGGCGCAGAAGGAATTTGGGGTTTTCTACCCCGGCGTAGGAATCGCGTGCGCAATCTTACCCAGCAGACTGCGCTGCTGCTTCTCACACGCCTCACATGCGGATTCGAGCGCCATCGACAGCTCCTGCATATCCTCTTCCGTCTTCGGCTCCAGAGCGTGGTAGAAGATCCCCGCGCTTCTCGCCTTACGTAGATAGGAGACCGAATCGGTATCTGCCAGCAGGATAATCTTAACGCGCTTATTCACCTGCTTGAACAGATGGATCTGATCCAGCGCATCGCTGCCGTCAAACTCCTGGCTCAAGAGCATGATGGGTGTATCA
>JAIVHC010000273.1 GCA_020201305.1 Geobacteraceae bacterium | reverse complement strand
AGCAACCGGTTGCGTTGTGATGGTGGTCGTGGTTTTTGTGACCTTGATTTACGAATCGAGGGCACTTTCGTATCTATCCTCCGATCCGAAAGTGTGCATAACCTGCCATACCATGAATACACACTATGCCACATGGCAGCACAGCTCGCACCGGGAGCAAGCCAGTTGTGTTGACTGTCACCTTCCGCGTGATTCTTTCGTCAAAAAAATGCTCGCTAAATCGATCGACGGCTACAACCATTCGGTAGCCATGACCTTTGTAACCTATGGCAAGAATCTGCGCGCTACTTCGAACGCCGCAGAGCGGATTCAGAACAACTGTATCTCATGCCATCAGGAGGCGGTATCACTGATATATGAGAACAGCGAACGCTACGCCAGGTTCGATGATGTCGTAAGCATGGGGCGGCGCTGTTGGGACTGCCACCGCATGGTACCTCACGGGCGCCCGAAAAGTCTGTTGTCAACGCCGGATAACCTGGGTGTAAAGGAATTCAAAAATCTCTAGCCATATCATATTCAGGAGAGGAATGTATGAAAAAATCGATCGTTGTAATCGTTGTGTCCGTGGTTGCCACTGTGCTGATGCTGTTTCTCCTCGGTTCTATTTGGGGGAATAAAGCAGACCAGGCGATGATTAATACCGTGCCCGAGATCAAGGAGCTTGATCCTAGAAGTTCCGAGTGGGGCAAGTATTTTCCGCGCCAGTACGATTCCTATATGGCAACGCAGAAGAGCGACGACATTAAGGATGTCCTGAAAAAAGACCCTAATCTGGTGGTGCTGTGGGCCGGGTATGGCTTCTCCAAGGATTATAATGAGCCGCGCGGGCACTTTTATATGCTCGAAGACAACATCAACACCCTGCGTACCGGCGCGCCGGTGGATGAGAATACCGGCCCTATGCCTACTGCTTGCTGGACGTGTAAATCCCCCGATGTTCCACGCCTGATGAAAGAAAAGGGAGATTTGGAGTTCTTTACCGGCAAATGGGCGCGCTGGGGGGATGAGATTGTCAATCCTGTAGGCTGTGCCGACTGTCACGACCATAAGACCATGCAACTCAGCGTAAAGCGTGATTTCCTTGCACGTGCGCTGGATGCGGAAGGAAGCGAGCCATTTGAAAAGGCAACGCATCAGGATATGCGCACCCTGGTATGTGTACAGTGTCATGCGGAATACTACTTCAAAAAGACTGAATGGGAAGATCCCGATGGCAAACAGCACACTGCCGCTGTCGTGACCTTCCCTTGGGATAACGGTCTTTCCGTCGAGGATATCGAACAGTACTACGATGAGCGCAAATTTTCTGACTGGACGCATAAGTTAAGCAAAGCTCCGATGCTGAAAGCGCAGCACCCCGGCTACGAGACTTTCAAAACCGGCATCCACGGGCAGAACAACCTCGCCTGCGCCGACTGTCACATGCCTTACGTACGTGAAGGTTCGGTGAAATACTCCGATCACAAGATCGGCAGCCCGCTGGGGAACATCAGCAACACCTGCCTCACTTGCCACGGTGAGAGTGAAGAGCAGTTCAAGCAGATTGTAGCGCGCAAGCTGGAGCGCAAAGAGGGGTTGGCCGCGAGCGCAACCGATATCCTCGCCAAGGCGCACTTTGAAGCCGCCAAGGCATGGGAACTCGGGGCGACCGAAGCGGAGATGGAACCCGCGCTCATGGATATTCGTCACGGCCAGTGGCGCTGGGATTTTGCAGTAGCTGCTCACGGTGGATTCTTCCATGCCCCGGAAGAAACCTTGCGGGTCCTGGGTACCGCCATCGACAAAGGGCATGAGGCGCGACTGAAGCTCCGCATCATCCTGGCGAAGTACGGGGCAGCTGAGTATGAAGGTCCGGTCTTCTCCAGTAAAGAAGAAGCTCAGGAGCTGATCGGTCTGCAGATGGAAAAGCTGGTGGATGAGAAGATCACCTTCCTGAACACCCTGCGTGAAAAGTGGATTCAGAATGCTGCAACTTCCGGCAAAAATATCTACGATCCTAAAACCGAGGTGAAGGAATTCAAGGCTTCATACCGCGACAAGAAGTAAAACTGACTCGTCAGCAGAATCTGTGGAGATATTCAGGTTCTGGTAACTTGCCAAGCTCATGATATAGGGCAATTTGCAGGCATTTGAGGGTTCTGAAACCAAAGGCTTTTCTCATAGTGAGTTTTGCTTTGAGATTCATCCCCTCGACTGCACCGCTGGAAATTTTGCCTTTGGCTTTGAATCAGTTCAACACCAGTGGTTTGTGCCTGCGGCTCCTGTCACGGCAAGTTTGCAACAGAGCGCTTCCCAGGGCTGGTCAAAGGTGATAAGGAAGAGCATCATTAGCTGGAACAATTGCACCC
>JAIVHC010000017.1 GCA_020201305.1 Geobacteraceae bacterium | reverse complement strand
CCTACCTGGTCATCAACGCTTTTTGTAATCCTGGACTTGCTTCAGCCATTTGCACAAAAAACGAGATTACGGATCAAGCCCGCAATGACGGGGTAATGCAACTTATGATGTGTGCAGATGAATAGAGGCTGTAGCGGCGCGGCTAGCGCAATCACTCCTTCCTCTTCCACGGCCAGTTGCCTGTCAGTTCAAGCTCCAGGGAGAAGCTGAGGAAGGTGCGGATTACCACAATAATCGCTAATACACCCACGGTTTTGAAGGTCAGTTCAACTGCGACGGTATATATGATATCTGCGGCAACGAGGAACTCCAGACCCAGGAGGATGCCCTGCCCGAGTCTCTGGCGGATCTCACGAAAGGCTATTTCCAAATTACCCTGCTTCAGCAACAGAACTAAACCATAGATTATGGCATAGATTGCGAGCAGAGCGATAATGGAGATGCCCAGCACCTCCATAAATGCTGCGCTCCATTCAGCCATGGGTTTCACCATCTCCAACATTTCGCCTCCTGTGTGATGTACCTGCAATGAGTTCAAGGATCATGTGTATGATACCAGTAACACCCGGCGATCAACCACCCTGCGTCATCCTGAACTCGATTCAGGATCTGGCGCAAAAACGAGATTGCGGATCAAGTCCGCAATGACGAGAGTCGGCGGCACTGTCGATTGAAACAACCACTGATTGCGACTCAAGCCCGCAATGATGTGACTATGCGGCCTATTCTCCCGCCTTTTCGTCCTCCACCATCTCTGCCATATTGAACTCGCGCATGAATATGCCCCAGAAGGCGACAAAGAACTGCATGGTGCCCTGCCCCAGCTGGGTGGCGTTCTGGGCCACAATGGATAAAAAATCAGCGCTACGATACAGGCCCAAAAAATCGCACTCCAGAACGCTTAAGTGTTAAGTGCCAACATGAAGAAAAAGGAGCGTCGCTCCAGGCGCGCATGCTCTTTGGTCCCGGGAGAGTAGTCTGCATCAGGCATTGCGACTATCCTCATGGACAAGGGCATTGAAAACATCTTCATGCAGGTGCATATCCGCAGCGCTGAAGAGGACAAAGCGGATATGTTGCAGCGCTTTGAGGCGCGGGAGGATTTCAACCAGGGTGCGAAAAGCCACCTCTGTCGCTTCTTTCTTGGGATACCCAAATGCGCCCGTGGATATGGAAGGAAAAGCGATAGAGGCAAGTTTGTATTCCTCTGCCAATTGCACAGCATTGCGGTAGCAGTCAGCCAGGAGCTTATCTGCGGGTTCATCCACGCCATACACCGGGCCGAGACAGTGGATCACATGCTCGTTGGGCAGGTTGTGCGCCCCGCTGATTACCGCCTGACCTGGGCGGATAGGGGCAAGTGGGCGGCATTCCTGTTCCAGCCCCGGGCCCGCAGCACAATGGAGAGCACCAGCCACACCTCCACCCGGGAGAAGCTGAGCGTTAGCGGCATTTACTACCGCCTGCATATCGGGCCGGGAGGCAATATCCCCCTGGACACATTCGATGAGCACTCCGTGCACAGTCTCCTTAGTCATACATTCACCTCCTGGTCAATTAGGCTTAGGTTGAACGATCCGCTCGACCCATCTGAGCCCGCGCACCCCGAGAGACTCGGTCCGCAAAACTTCAACCTCTCAATTCTTCACATTCGATCCCTTTGCTGATTACGCACTTGTTTAAATCATAATACACGTTGGAGTAGTTTCCACAAAGAGCTTCGGCAATATGCCCTCAGGGGCACTGCTCTTGGCTTTATAAAGGCACCATACCACTGCAATATTTTCAAGCCATGCGGCCCCCGTTTTGCGGGAATCTTGCAGCTACGCTACGATACTAATATAAGTCTTAAATAATTAGAATTGCCATGCGCTCTCATTTGCGGCATACTGATTTTTTGTTTGCACCTTTTTTCAATGGGACATTCCATGCAGATTTGGGCAATTCATAAAATCCGTTTCATGACTCTTTTGATCCTGTGGTGCGGTCTGTTCATTCCCAGCACACTGCATGCCGCGCCTATGCATAATGTTCTGGTTCTGCATTCCTACCATGCCGGGCTTACCTGGACCGATGGCGAGATGAAAGGCATTGAACAGCAGTTCGAACAGAGTAAAGTTCCGGTTCGGCTCCATGTGGAATATATGGATACCAAGCGCAACCCCGGCCGGGAGTATCTCAAGCACTATTCAGAGCTGCTTCGTTACAAGTTGCGCAACCTGCATTTTGATCTGATCCTGGTGACGGACAATGACGCCTACAATCTGGCGTTGGAACAACACGAAGAGCTGTTTAGCGGCAGCCCTGTAGTATTCAGCGGGGTGAATGATTTTCATCCCGACCAGTTGGCAGGTGTGGATAACATCACCGGGGTGGCCGAAGATCTCAGCGTTGAGGAAACCCTTGAGGTGGCGCTGCGCCTCCACCCGGATACCCGCGAGTTGATTTTAATCGGCAGTGATCTTGGGGCTACGGATCTGGCCATCAATCAGGACATTGAGCGCAGCCTGCAGCGTTACAGTGGCAAACTCAAGCTCAGTGCCTGGCGCGATATTCCCGTGGAGAAGTTGCAAAACAGGGTTACCGAGCTTCAAACAGGGCAACTGATCTTTTTAAGCAGCGTACTGACGCGCAGCGATGGTACAGTTTTATCCTTTCACGAATCAATTACCGCACTCCGGCGTGACTGCCCGGTTCCGATCTACAGCTTCTGGGACTTTTTCCTGGGTTATGGTCTTTTCGGTGGCAAACTGATCAGCAGCGAGGCGCATGGACGTGAAGCGGCACGTCTCGGCGCATCACCAATGAGCCACCCAGCTTTTACCCGGTTAAGAAGCTGGATTTCTGGCTCCTTAGCACTGCCGGGATTTTATTGCTTTTCATAATCGGCCTCTTACTGTGGAACGTGCATATCCGCAAAAATGCCGAACAGATTATTTACGAAAAAGAGGAGCGCCTGCGCCTCGCCCTGGATGGTTCCCGGGACGGCTTCTGGGACTGGGACGTCTCCACCGGCAGCAATATTGTCGATGCGCGCTGGTGCCGCATGCTCGGCTATGAACTCGAAGATATCGAACCCCATATTGAGCAGTGGGAAAAACTTATCCACCCTGAAGATATAAAAAAAACGCACCCGGTTTTGGAACGCTGCATGCGTGGCGAAATATCTCACTTTACCAATGAGTTCCGCATGAAAACCAGGCAGGGAGAGTGGAAATGGATTCTCGGCCGCGGTATGGTGGTCAGCCGCGATCAACATGGCAATCCCCTGCGTCTGACCGGAACCCACAAGGATATCTCCCACCGGAAAGCAACAGAACTCGCGCTCAAGAAAGCCCTTGACGAATCGGAAGATGCGCGCAACAGCATCAAAGCGATCCTTACCTCCCTGACCGACGGACTGATCGTTTCCGATCGCAATCACCACATAAGCATGATTAACCGCACCGCGCAGAAACTCCTCGATGTGGATGAAGACCGGGCCATCGGTCGATTTGTTGAAGAGATTGTTGAAGATCTGGTGTTCAGGGATGAACTCGGCGCTATCCTCTCCCAGGAAAAAGAAACGGCAGCCATTGACGTGGAAATGTTGGACAAGCGCCATCATGATGTACGCATTATCCAGGCACGTTTTTCCCCTATTTACGACAAAGAGTTAATCCCCAGCGGGGCCATTACCCTGCTGCAGGATGTTACCCGTGATCGAGAAATGACGCGCCTAAAAAGTGAATTTATCTCCACCGCTGCCCACGAGCTCCGAACCCCGCTTACTGCCATGCTCGGCTTCTCTGACCTGCTTTTAGAATCACAGGATATTCCTGAACAGGAACGCCGCGAATATCTGCAAATTATATCCAGCAAAACCGAAAGTCTCGCTGCCATTGTCGATGATATGCTTGATTTGAGTCGTATTGAATCAGGCAGGTTGATCAACCTGGATCAGAAATACGTATCCCTTAAGCAGACGCTGGGCTTTCTCATTGGACAATACCGCGACAGCAGCAATGGGCATCACTTTGTTTTCCGCCTTAATGATATTGACACCCCTTTGATGATTGATGAGAACAAGATGGCACAGGTCATTGAAAACCTGCTCAGCAACGCAGTCAAATATTCTCCACAGGGTGGAACCGTTATCATAGAAACCCATACAGAGCCGCATGGTTTTTTCCTCAGTATCAGTGACGAGGGAATCGGCATGACCCCGGCTCAGATAGAACACATTTTTGACAAATTCTACCGTGTCGACGGAACCAATACGGCTGTAAAGGGTCTGGGACTGGGGATGTCTATCGCCAAACACATCGTCGAAGCCCATCACGGTGAAATTTGGGTGGAAAGTGCTTTAGGCCAGGGCACAACCGCCCATGTGCGCCTGCCTCTGCCAGAATTTTCATAACCTGTTGCAGGGTTGTAAAAACAAGCGCTAAAGACACAATTCAGATGCATTTAATTCCAATCATATTTCGGAGGAACCCATGAACAGCCGCTCTATCTTCAGCTGGAAAACCCTGCAACGTACCTGGAGCGACTGGCGCAGGAGTGATGCCCTGCCCGGCATTGCAGCGGATCTACCGGAAAAGGATGAAGAGGTGGTTATCGAATTACTCAGCGAGTGTGTTGCAGCGCGCCACGGCGCGGTAAGCGCACGCCAGCACGCTGCGGGCATCGGTGAACTCTACCTCACCCTCAACAGCAGCGGAAGGCGGCGCTTTCTGGAAATACTCGCCGACCAGTTCGCAGTGGATCAGGAGCAGGTACGCGAAGTATCCACCCTTATGGCTGCAAGTACCGATGAAGAAAACTTCCGCCGTAATGTCCTCAAACTGCGCGAAGCCCTGATCGCTCCGCGCCAGCAGCTGCTACAACAATTCAATGCCCTGCCCCAGGGGGTCAAATTTCTCATAGACATGCGCGCTGAATTGCTTGGGTTCCTTCCGGACTCGCCCAACCTGAAACGCCTGGATTATGACCTGCAGCAGCTCCTCGCCACCTGGTTTGATGTCGGATTTCTCCAGGTCAGGCAGCTCGACTGGCAGAGCCCGGCGGCCCTGCTGGAAAAGCTTATGGAATATGAAGCAGTGCATGTCATAAGTTCATGGAACGATCTGCGTCATCGCCTGGAGTGGGACCGCCAGTGTTACGCCTTCTTCCACCCGGTGCTCCCGAGTGAACCTCTGATCTTTATCGAAGTAGCCCTGGTCAAAGGGCTGGCCTCCAGCATCCAGGCTTTGCTCGACGAGGAAAGGAGCGAGATCCCCCCGGAGCGCGCAGACACCGCGATTTTCTACTCCATCTCCAACGCTCAGGCCGGGCTTAAAGGGATCAGTTTCGGCCCGTTTCTGATCAAAAAGGTGGTTAACTCCCTGAGCCACACCCTGCCGAACCTGAAGACCTTTTCCACCCTCTCACCCATCCCCGGTTTCCGGCGTTGGCTGGAGCAGCTTCTCGCCGAGGACGCCTCTGCCAGGAGCACCGACTCCTTCGCGGCAGTTCTCGAAGAAGCAGCGACCATACTCGGGGTCAAGGCCGACCTCGGCAGCGTCATAGATCATCCGGATTGGACAGAGAAATCCGAAATTTGCGCCTTACTCAAGGAGCCTCTGATGACTCTGTGCGCCCGTTATCTGCACCAGCGGCGCGAAAAAGACAGCGCCCCGGTCGATCCGGTAGCGCGCTTTCATCTCGGCAACGGCTCTCGCATTGGACAGCTCAACTGGCTGGGAGATATCTCCGCCAAAGGGATGCAAGAATCCTGCGGGATTATGGTCAACTATGTGTACGCCCTTAAGGATATTAAGGAAAATATCGAAGCCTATTCGCAGGAAAAACAGATCGCGACAGCGCCACAGATCCGCAAACTTCTCAAGGAGCACGACACTAAAACCGGGCCGTTGCCCGGCCTGCGCCGCTGGGGAAGTCGTAAAGGACACTGAGGAAAAGAAGATTTTCTCAACCGTTTTATTTCTTGATCACCAGAACGATCTCACCCACGCGAAAACCGAATTTTGTCATCACAGATTCATTGATCAGAATATCCGGTTGTACCAGATACATCCTGTCGTCAATGGCGAGGTTGATACTTCCGTCGCCGTAGGTAACTTCGAGGATATAATCGAGAAACATGCTGTTGCCAGCGACCTCTGCACGTCCCTCACCTACAACATCGCCGGCAGTACCGATGTAACTCCCATCGGCTTGTCTCACCAGCTTCCACACACGGCGCTGTTTTTCGCCGTCATCAAAGATAAAGTCCTCTTCCAGGGTGCCAACCCTTCCTTCCCAATACGCTTTGATCTCCGCATTGAAATAGCGGATAACCTTGCCGGAGCGGTTTTTAACGATCCCGTGAGCTGTCAGATCACCGTCAAAAAAAGACTCCAGTTCCAACTGCGGGGTTCGCTGGGCGTATTCGCTGACGCTAAGTGAACTGCAGCCGGAAAGGGACAACAACGCCAGGAGTGACAAAATCAGATAACGAAACAGCTTCTGCATGTGTTATTCCTCTCTCTTTGATGCTTTCGCAGAAAGCACAAAATTAGATGGCTAAGCAAAAAGCGCCAAATGCAAGGCGCGTGATTATCGAGCAATGAGGCGTACTTACGTACGTCGAAGCAGTGAGATAATTACAGTAACGCAGCAGTTGGTGAGTTTTTGCAACGCCATCTCTCTTTGGTTATCCTCCCAGCAATTTGTCGCGAAAACGCTCACTGATGGGATTAGGCCCTATCCACAGACCAAAATAGGCAACGGCAAAGTCATGCCCGGCAACACTGCCGAGCGGCATATTATTGAGGCGGAGCTGGGTACCGATATCCGGATGATAAACCAGGCTGTAGCGATCACCGGGGCTGATATCATGAAAGAGCTTGTAGAATGTATTCAATCGTGCGGCGAGGGCCTGATATTCTTCGCTTGAGAGGTTCTCACGCAGCAGCTTGTCAGAAGAAGTGGAGAAATCCTCGGCTTTAAAATTACGCAAGTAGGAAATTTCCAGCTGTTTGGGAACATCCTCATTCCAACGCGAGCCGGGTTGCCCCGGGGGCAGATAAAAGGCCCCAACATACACATCGAAAAACATCGCCCAGGTCAACAACGCAGTGCCGGTGAGCTGCAGTTCGGCATCGACCAACTGACGCTGCGTCTTAAATGTCACGCCCTCTATCTCAACGGTGGCGCAGGCGGATGAAACCCAAAACAGAAAAATCACCAAAAGGATTAGTTTACGCATCTTTATACCTTGTAGAAAACAAGTGGTAGCGCCCTTCAGATCCCGCGAGTTTATGCCGAGCCCAAAGAAGCAGCGGCGTCACCAGCGCCCAGACCAGGGCCAGAACCAATAGTGTCAGTTGCGGATTTTCACCAAATGTTGCGGCACCCATACGAATTCCGCTCCAATACGCTAACGGGCCTCCAATGGCACCAAACAGCGCCCCAAGCAGATAACGCCCTAAGAGCCAGTGCAGGGCAAAACGGAGCAGAGTTGCAAACTGAATCCAGATCACAAAGACCCACAGCGGCAACCACAATGGCCAGTTCGGATCCGTTTTGAAGGTAAAGAGACCTGCTGCCTGCTGCAAACTGTCGACAACAATGCCAACCAGGCAGGCTGCAAGAAGCAGGCGCACTTCGGCTCTAGGCGCGTCGGTCAATAACAAATGGAGTAAAATCAAACCCAGGGAGGCAAATGCTCCAGGAAGCGGAAACCCGAGCGCCGCACCCAAAAGGCAGCTGAACCAGCCAATCTGATACAGCGCCACATTGATGACCTTGCTTAAAATCGGCGACAGCATCAATTATATCTTTGAACCGGAGTGCGGCTTATCCAACTCCAGTTGTGCCAGATCAATGATCCGGTTGGTGAAACCCGCCTGGCAGTAAGCGAAATAATACTCCCATTTGCGCAGAAAAACCTCATCGTAGCCGAGTTGGAAAATTATCTCGCGTTTCTGCAACAACGTCTGGCGCCATAAATCCAGGGTGCGGGCGTAATCAAGGCCATAATTCTCCAATCGCGACATAGTCAATGCACTACTTCCCATCGCCTTGGCTATAGCACCGAGGGACGGTAGGTGGCCACCGGGAAAAATATGCTTGCGTATCCAATCAGCGCTGGTGCGGTAAGATTCGTATTTGTGATCCGGAATGGTGATCACCTGAACCACCGCACGCCCGCCGGGGCACAGCGCGCGGTCGCAAGCGCGGAAGAACGACTTGAGTCCCGCGTGCCCGACCGCTTCGAGCATCTCAATGGAGACGATCTTGTCGTACTCCCCTTCGATATGCCGGTAGTCGCAGATCTTGAATTCGATGTGATCCTCCAGGCCGACTGCTTCGACCCGTTCCCGTGCGAGAGCCAGCTGCTCATGCGACAGGGTTATGCCGGTAACACGGCAGCCGGTCTGCTGCACCGCTTCGATGGCAAAGCTACCCCAACCGCAGCCTATCTCCAGCACATGATCGCTGCTTTTAATGTCGGCTTTTTTGATAATCGTGCGCAACTTGTTGTGCTGCGCTTCTTCAAGGGATTCCTCTTGATCGCGGAACAACGCGGCCGAATAGGTCATGCTCGGGTCAAGAAAGGTGCCGAAGAATTCGTTACTCAGATCGTAATGCTCGCGGATGTTACGCGAGCTGCCCTTGATGGTATTGGCACGGCGTAGGTGACGCGTAACATTGAGCCAGCGGCCCAGGGTTGCAGTGATTACCTTCCGATCATTGATCAGCTCGGCATTGCCCGCGAGCAGGGTTAGCAGACCCGGCAGGTCATCGGTAGACCAGTCACCATCCGTATATGCTTCACCGAAACCGATTTCACCACAAAGCATAACCCGGCGGAAAAACCTGTTTTCACGCACGTTGAGGTGCTGTTCATCGATCCCGTTTTCGCCAAAGTGCTGCTTGCTTCCCTCAGGGCATGTGAGTTGTAAGGCCCCCTGCTGCAGATGAGATAAATGTTTGCGCACAAAAATTCGCCCGATACGGTCAAGCATTCCCGGGGGTACATGGCGAATCGTCAGGGGATGATCAGGCACAGGTCTGGTGTTCACGGGGAGCTTCCTTTGCCAGTAAAGCCTCGCGGCCTGCCAGAGGATACGCGGCATAGTCAGTGCGGCCATCAACGGATGCCTGACTATAGTGCGCAGTAACACGCCGGGGGTGAAGGATGCAGCCCGGCCTTTAATGCGGGCAATAAGCGCTAATTGCTCGTTTCGATAATAATGGATCTGGTTGTCGAGATTCTGCTCTGGAGCAGTGAGTTTAAACTCGTAGCGACCTTCACGGGTAAAAAAAGGTGAGACATGAAACTGCTTTACATGGGGGACCTGAATAAAACCTGCGTCGCTTGCTGCCTCACGGGTATCCAGCAGATAAAGGTGCATCTCCTTGAAGGTATTATTAACCTGAGCCAACACATATTGCAGCTGGTTCTCGGAATTATAACAATAGAAAAAGCTGATGGGGTTGAAGATGTAGTTGAAGTAGCGCGCCGCCGTTACCAGCACAACCCGGTGTGGTTTTGTAAATATGCCCTGTTCTTCGAGGATCTGATGAAGTTTTTCCCTCAGGGGCTGTTCGCCGTAGTGCAGGTAATCCTTGTCGTGAATAGCCACCGGACGCAGCTGGTTATAACCGAATAACGGGTTCTGCTGTGCCAGTTCCGGCAGTTCATGGATATCAAAAGCATAGAAATACACCGGGTATTGGAAGTTGTGCTTAAGCGGGAGAAATCTTGCGTGTGTGACCTCACCCTGGTAGATAAGTGAGTTCATAACTCAACTCCAAAATCGTTGCCGACCGCCACCGCAGATCGAACCGCATCTTCGTGGAAACCATAGCCAAAGTAACTGCCGCAGAACCAGTTGTTGTTCCTACCATTAAGCGTTGGCAACTCCGCCTGCGTTGTCAACGAGGCAAAGCTGTACTGCGGATGGTGGTAATCGAATTCCGCCACCAGCGTATCCGGGTGAAATTTATGCTGGCGATTGAGGGTTACACAGTAGTGCTGTTTTGCCTCGAACCCCTGTAATAGATTCATGTAGTAGCTGACATAAACCGGATTGTTATCGTCACCCGAAGATTCACGCGTAAAATTCCATGCTGCCCACGCTGAGCGTTGCTCAGGCAACAAGGAGGCATCGGTGTGGAGTACCGTATGGTTGAGCTGATACTCCCAGGGGGCAAGCAGGCGCTGTTCTTCGGCACTGGGATCGCCAAGCAATTGCAGAGCCTGATCCGCGTGGGTAGCGATGACGACTCGGTCAAAGGTCTCCGTGTGCCCATCGTCGAATTGAACCTCGACTCCTTGGGTCTTACGCAAAATACTATTCACCCCCGCATTGAGGCGGATATCACCGGAGAAGGTTTGCTGAAACGCCTTGACGTAGATGAAGCTGCCGCCCGTGACGGTTTTCCACTGCGGGCGGTTGCGCACCGAGAGCAGACCGTGGTTTTTAAAGAAACGCAGAAAGGCTGCGGCAGGAAAATCAGCGGCTCGCAGCGCCGGAGTGGACCAGATCGCCGCCGCCATCGGCAGCAGATAATTATCCACCATAAAGTGCGAGAAACTTCCGCGCTGCAGGTATTCCCCAAGGGTGATGGGTGGGATCGTGCCGGCGGCCAGATCCCTGCGCGCCTGTTTGCTGAAACGGCCTATATCGAGCAGAAAACGGTAGAACCGCGGGTTTAGCAGATTGCGGCGCTGTGCAAACAAACCGTTAAGGGTATTGCCGGCATAAACCAATCCGCTCTGGCGGCACTGGAAACCAAACGACATCTCCGCATCGCGGGTCTCTACCCCGAGGCGGACAAGAAATTTCTGGAACAGCGGATAGGTGGCGTCGTTTAACACAATAAACCCCGTATCCACCCCCAAGCCCGCATCAGGCCCGTCTTTGATTTCGATGGTGTTGGTATGCCCGCCCAGATAGTCATTCTTCTCCAGCAGTGTTACCCGATGTTTCTGCTGCAGCAGATAAGCGCTGACAATTCCAGCCACACCACCGCCAATCACGCCTATCTTCATTCCTTTTTGATCTTCAGTCGCCATATCCTCCGCCTTGCTCTGATTTAGGGAACCAGGGGAAAAGTGCGTTTGTATGCTTTTTATATTCCTGGAATTCCGGGTTGTCGGCGTAGCGCTCCTCCAACATCGGGATACCCGAGACCTTCAGGAGGAGAAAATCGATGAGTAGAGGACTGATGATCGCCAGCCAACCTAGAGGCGCGCCGAGGGCGATGAAAAAAATCCCCCACCACAGGGTCGCTTCGCCGAAATAGTTGGGATGCCGGGTGGTGCGCCAGAGTCCATAGCGCATAATGCGACCCCGATTCTCCGGATCATCCTTGAATTGCTTTAACTGCCAGTCGCCGATAACTTCGTAGGCAAAACCCAAGGACCAGATCAGCACGCCTATGAGGTCGAGCCAGCCGAGCGAGCCGCCCGGGTTGCGCATCACCAGGATAACGGGCAGCGCAACCAGATAGATAACCGCGCCCTGGAGCATAAAGATCTGCAGGAAACTGCGCCACACAAAGGTTTTGCCCCAGCTTTCGCGCCATTGACGATAGCGCG
>JAIVHC010000272.1 GCA_020201305.1 Geobacteraceae bacterium | reverse complement strand
GAGGGCATGAGTGGATTAAAAAGGTGGTGAGTATAACCGTGCTCATATTTGCGTTAAAATTGCTCATTGCACCTTAATTCGCCGTTACATAATCAGGAGACTTCCCGCAAGGGTACAATCCGTTTAACCCATCAATCATTCCTGCCCTCAGAAGTGCTGAAGCCTAACAGCAATCCAAAAAAACCTCCCAGAAAAGCCCCTGACCAGGGGCTCGAGGTCACGCCTCAGGTGCTGCCGGCACACTGTCCCATATAGCCGATTCCGGCTCCGGCAAGGAAACCAAGTAAGGTAAAAATCAAAATTTTTGTGTATTTTTTCTGCATATATCCGTCCTTTCGTGGGCACATCACGCGCCTGTGTGGATTGGGCTTGTGAGTTGGTGGTGCAATCCCTTGGCATTCTACCTCAACTGAATGTGGGGGTAAACCTGGATGTATCCAGAAATATGATAAAAAGAGTAATAATTTGATCTGGATCATGTTTTCCGAGACGCCGATAGCATAAGCTCACCTCAACATGACGCACCAAAGCATCACCGCAACCGCGACCATCAAAAGGAGGAGACATGAATCTGAAACAGAATATAGGGGAACAGGCGATTCAGGATGTATTGAACGACCATCCGCACATTGGCGAAATTCTGCAACAGCATGATATCGGCTGTGTGGGGTGCGGGGTCGGAATTTGTCTGCTCCAGGATGTAGTGAGTATTCACGCCCTGGGCAACGATGCAGAAAAAGAGATCGAAACCCGGATCAATACATATCTTGAGAGTACCCACAGGTAACGATGCAAGCTCAGAGCCTCAAAATATAAGGAGATACGTTATGCACAAATTAGCATGTGGATGCCCCGGAAGCCAGGTACGCACTTTGAACAGCAACCCCACCCCCCGCGGCACGGATGCGGAGGCACAGCGCGAATCACAACTGCGCCAGTGGCCTACCCAATTGCATCTGGTACCCGCAAATGCCCCATATCTACAGGATGCGCATCTGCTCCTGGCGGCGGACTGTGTACCCTTTGCGTACGCGGATTTCCACCGCGACTTTATTCAGGGCAGAGTGGTGTTGAACGCGTGCCCGAAGTTGGATGATACCAGCCCGTATGTAGAGAAGTTGACCCGGATGGTTCGGGATAACAATATCCAGAGCATCACTGTAGCCATTATGGAGGTTCCGTGCTGCCGAGGCATGGCCATGTTTGCCCGGAAGGCGCTGGAACAGGCGGGCAGGGATATCCCCCTCGAAGTTGTGATCATCGGAGTCAATGGCGAAAGGAGAAGCGCATGAAAACCGACATTACCCGGGTATTGATGGAGGAACATCAACTTATTTTACGCATGATCGATTTACTGGAACACAACAGCGCGCGCATGGAGCGCGGCAATTTCAGCGAGTGGAAATTCTTTGCCGATGCGTTAGACTTCATCCGTAACTTTGCGGATCGCCACCATCACGCCAAGGAGGAAGATGTGCTGTTCCGCGCGCTGGTGGAAAACGGTATGCCGGCGCAGCGTTCCCCCATTGAGGCGATGCACATTGAACATGAACAGGGGCGTGCCCATGTGCGGGGTATGGACATCGCACTCCAGCAGATACGCGCGGGGGAGACAGAGCAGACCCAGACCCTGGCACAGCATGCACGCGCCTATGCCGAACTCCTGCGCCAGCATATCGAAAAGGAGGACACCATCCTCTACCCTCTCGCAGAGCGGGTTCTGCCGCAGAATATGCGTCCTGAGATCGTAGAGGGATATGCGCAGGCCGATACCCATGCTCCGAAGGTGGCGCAGACCTATCGCGCCCTGGTGGAACACTACGAAGCATCACGCAGCACTGCGGCGTGATGCCTGATGAATAACTGAACCGCGACAACAAAGGAGACACACATGAGCGAAGTGGAAAGCAAACTCAGCGTGGATGGCGCACATGCCTACAATCTGGCACAGATGACGGAATATCAGGAAGGCGCGGTAGTGAGCCGCACCCTGTTGAAAAACTCCAGCGGCACCCTCACGGTGTTCAGTTTCGACGCAGGGCAGGCCCTCTCAGAACATACCGTGCCCTTCAATGCCTTTATTCAGGTGCTCGATGGTGAAGGGGAGATCAGCGTGGACGGCAAAACCACCACGGTTAAAAGCGGGGAGATCATCCTCATGCCCGGCGGCCTGCCCCACAGCGTGCATGCGGCAAAACGCTTCAAGATGCTGTTGACCATGTTCCGCACCAAAGTGGCATAGATGATGGCGTCGCAAAAAGTCCGCCCTCCGGCGTTACGGCGTTTTTTCAGGACCTCGACATACCAGATGTATGCCTTCGCCCCTGAAAAACCACCAGGCCTTGTAGGTCGAAATTTTTGCTTAG
>JAIVHC010000104.1 GCA_020201305.1 Geobacteraceae bacterium | reverse complement strand
CTACTGAGAACTTCATCGCCGCAACCGGATCGAGAATACGGATATCCAGCCCTGCAGTGTCGAACTCAGGCAGATACTTATTAACCTTCTTGATGATTTCAGCATCGTGGGCGCGATTCTCGTCGAGCCAGAATACCGCAGGCTCGCCGGATTCCTTAGCCCGAGTTACCGCAAGCTTGATCCAGTCCTTGATGGGGATATCTTTTGTCTGGCACGCGCGGAAAATATCCCCCTCGTCAACCTTTTGCTCCATCAGGGTTTCACCAGTGGAATTTACCATGCGGATGGAGCCCGCAGCAGGGGCAATAAAGGTCTTATCGTGAGAACCGTACTCTTCAGCTTTCTGCGCCATGAGACCTACATTTGCAACACTTCCCATGGTAGCAGGATCAAACTGGCCGTTGCGCTTGCAGTCTTCGATAATCTCGCGGTACATGGTGGCGTAACAGCGATCCGGAACCATGGCGATGCAATCCTGCAGCGCGTCATCGGTATTCCACATCTTGCCACCGTCACGCACTACATTGGGCATGGAAGCGTCAACGATAATATCGTTAGGGGCATGCAAATTGGTAATGCCGCGACCGGAATCAACCATCGCCAGCGGAGCGTTCTTTTTGTAGCACGCATTGATATCTGCTTCGATCTGCGCTTTTTTGTCTGCCGGAAGACGGTCAAGCTTGGAAAGCACATCGCCAAGACCATAGTTCACACTCGCACCGATCTCTTTAAGCTCGGCCTTGTACTTGTCGAGAGCATCAGCAAAGTAAACAGACACCGCATGCCCAAACATTACAGGATCGGAAACCTTCATCATGGTTGCTTTGAGGTGCAGAGAAAGGAGAACATCCTTTTCTTTGGCTTCTGCATTAATCTGCGCGAAGAACTTGCGCAGCTCAGAGACCTTCATAGTAGAGGAGTCAAACACTTCCCCTTCCTGGAGTTTAAGTCCCTCTTTAAGTACGCTGGCATTACCGCTAGCATCTACAAACTCAAACTTGACCGTATCCGCTTTGTCCATAGTCACGGACTGCTCAGTGGCGTAGAAATCGCCGCTCTCCATGTGTGCAACCCGGCACTCGGACTGTTCCGGCCACTGCTTCATCATTTTGTGTGGGTGCTTCTGCGCGTTCTTTTTAACCGCTGCAGCTGCACGGCGGTCGGAGTTACCTTCACGCAGAACAGGGTTTACCGCCGAACCAAGGCACTTCGCAAAGCGCTCCTGCAGGGCCTTTTCCTCATCGGTCTCAGGCTCTTCAGGATAGTCCGGGATATCATAGCCTTTTCCCTGCAGTTCCTTGATGCAGGCCTGCAGTTGAGGTACAGAAGCACTGATATTAGGCAGTTTTATAATGTTGGCTTCGGGACTCTGTGTCCACTCACCCAGCTCTGCCAAATTATCCGGCACTTTCTGATCATCAGTCAATTTCTCGGGGAAATTGGCAAGGACACGACCAGCAAGTGAAATATCACTTGTTACTACTTCAATATCCGCATCATTTGTAAACCCTCTAACAATAGGCAGCAACGAATAGGTTGCTAACGCGGGCGCTTCGTCAATTTCTGACCAGATAATCTTTGACATGTTCTCTCCTTAACTGTTTTAAACCATCATTAACCATGGACTGAACCAGACAGGCCTATCCGAGCACCAGTTCTCTTCCTCAGTCCAGCAACAAAACTACCAATATTTCCACTGCCACTCAAAGTGGGTGAAACATCAATAGTGATACATAAGATATATAGTTTCTCATATTCAGGCTGAGCCTGTGCAACTTCCACCTGAAACGGTGTATACAGTATACAGTAACCCCCTGACTGTCAAGGGAAAAGCCGAGGACAGTGAGAGGGTTTACTCAGACTAAAAAGTTGCAAAATCACCTAGTTTCGAGTCTATCTACAATAGCCTCAGCGATACCTACATACGTAGTAGGGGTGAGATTCTGCAGATAGTGTTTATCTGCCTGCGGCAGATCTAGTTTCTCCACAAATTCGTGAATTATTTCGGGGGATATCTGCTGCCCGCGTGTCAGGTCTTTGAGTTTTTCATATGGATTTTCGATCCCGGCCTTGCGCATCACGGTCTGGATCGGCTCCGCCAATACTTCCCACGCATTGTTAAGGTCACGTTGCAGTACATCTCTATTTAACTTGAGTTTACCCAGACCTTTGAGGATGGATTGATAAGCTATCAGACTGTATCCAAACCCCACCCCCATGTTACGCAGCACGGTCGAATCGGTAAGATCCCGCTGCAGACGTGAAACAGGGAGTTTAGATCCCAGATGTTGAAAAATCGCATTCGCGAGACCGCAGTTGCCTTCGGAGTTTTCAAAATCGATGGGATTAACCTTGTGCGGCATGGTGGAGGAGCCGATCTC
>JAIVHC010000103.1 GCA_020201305.1 Geobacteraceae bacterium | reverse complement strand
GCTCGATAATCACGCGCCTTGCATTTGGCACTTTTTGCTTAGCCATCTATCTTTGTGCTTTCTGCGAAAGCATCATCTCTTGTTGGGGCAGAACAATCCGGAACAAGGCCCCCTTTTCCTGCGGGCAATAAACCAGTGTCCCCCGATGCTTTTCCACAACCCCTCGGGAAATTGCAAGTCCGATGCCAGAACCTTTACCCGGTTTTTTGGTGGTATAAAAAAGTTCGAATATTTTTTTCTGGATATCTTCAGGAACACCGGGGCCGTCATCCTCGATCTCCAGGATATAGGCTCCCTCTTCACATACTGCCCTGATGGTTACACATCCATTCTCACCAGTGGCATCTGCGGCATTAAGGATGAGATTTAAAACAACCTGATGAATTTTGTCCCGATCTAGACATACCACCTGTTGCTCACACAGATTCCGGGTCAGAAGTTTGCAATTGCGCTCTTTAAGGGCCATCTTGGCAAACAGCACCATGTCCTCAAAAAACTGTTCAGAATATATATTTTGGGGTGAAATTTCACTCACCCGGGACAAATCCGAGAGCTGATTTACAATCCGCCCAATCCGCTCAACGCTCTGACGCACCAACGCGGTATAGCGCTCCACATCCGCACTGCCTTTGCGTTCAATCTGGTAAAGTATGGCTTCAATACCCGCCAGGGGGTTATTCACTTCATGCGCAACGCCGGAAACGATTCTACCCACGGTGTTAATGCGCTCATTTTCAAGCATCCGCATAACCGACGCCTGACGCTGGGCTTCACTGCGGTTCAGGCGTTGCAACATATCTGCAAAACTCTGCTGGAGCAGGCCGATCTCATCACGGCGATAAGAAAGATTGGACGGAGGCTCGGGGACAGAATCGCCTATCATCTCCATCTGAGCGGTTAAAGTGGTAATCGGCCTGGCCAGATAAGTGCCGATACACCAGTATATGACCAATGCTCCGGCAGAGAATAAAAAAGAGAACAGCAATATCTGTGTTTGCAGCTTCTGCAATGCTGCATACACAGGTTCGTCAGAAATGCCCACCCGCAAGGCCCCCCAGCTTTTTCCGGCAATGGCCAGAGGCATAGCCATATCCGAAATCCGCTCACCTTCGACAACCACAGAAGTCTGTTTGAAATGTTCGGTCTGAAGGGCTTTTCGACTCAATTCATCGGTATAAATATTACCGTACTCAGCATAACGATTATGCGCCAGCACACGGCCATCCGGATCCAGAACAATAGCGTAACGCGTATGCAAGAGGGGATTGTTCATAATCTCGCTGACGAAGTTATCCAGCAGCCCCCCTTCACGGATAATTCCCAGTTCTTCGTAGATGAGAGCATTAATGATCGGGATGGCCATCGTTGAAACAAGATGTTCGCCCTCACGTAACTGCTGCTCAATACGCGAGGTTTTTTCCAAATGCCATGTCCACATGCCCCAGATAGCGGATGAACCCAATGTCAGAAAAACTGCCAATGCCATAAAACGGATACGTAGACTGACATAAGGCCATTTCAGTCGCATCAATACTCACATCCTTCGGGATAGTTCTTCATCAGATCAAAAATCATCTCATAATGATCAAGTTCGGCGGGTACAAAACCATGCGAAAATTCCGCATCCCATCCCATTGCTGAAGCATCTGTTGTGTGTGTGGATCTGACGGGTCGATCTTTAACAAAGCGGCCTTTACTGCATTGACCAGACCCGCAGGTGTGTCTCTGCGAGTCACTATCGGCACCGCCGGGATGGGACCAGACTGAACGAGAAAACGCAGACCATGCTGTTGATAGCGCCGGGCGACAACATCTTTAACCGCACCGGCATCCACGTTTCCCTTGAGGACCGCCTTGGCCACGGCGTCATGTGATTCAAGATGGGTGACAGATTCCATCTCAGGGAAGTGAATCCCTTGCTCACACAAATACGTTCGGGGGATCAGAGTCCCAGAGGTGGAGCTAGGATCTCCAAAGGCAAAACTCTTACCCGCAAGATCCTTCACTTCTTTTATAGGGCTATCCACCGGGACGATAATAATGCTGTGATAGAATGGTTCGCCATTCCGGTTCAGAGGTTTAAGAATAGGCACAGCATTAAACTCTTGATGGGCTTCAATAAATGTTACATCACCCAAAGACGCAAACCGGGTTTTACCCTCACAGAGTAACTCCACCGCCTGCTGATAATTACGCGACAGCTTCAACTCAAAGCGGTAATCGGTGTTTGCGCTCAAATAATCCATCATCGGCTGATAAGAACGATACATAATAACCGGATTATAGCGCGGGATAACACCGAAATAAATTACCTCTTCTTGCATATCTTTTGCGTAGGCTTCAATATCAAGGGTAAACAAAGGAAGAAAAATAAAAAGATATAGAATATTCTTTCTTATAAACATTGATGCTCCTTTCAGCCAAGAGCTACTATGACTCCATCTTATTTTGGAGAGTATCATAATAGAATAACAGAATCCCAAGGAGAACAGATATGTCCAAATTGCTGCAAATGGATTTTCCTTTTTCAGGACCTTTCGGGGATGAAATGGCGGAATCCCTACGTGAACTTGCCCTCAGCATAAACGATGAACCCGGCTTTATGTGGAAAATATGGACAGAGAATCGCGCGCAGAACAGTGCGGGGGGAATCTATGTGTTTGAAACCGAAGAGGATGCGCGCACATATCTGGACAAGCATCGCGCCAGACTCGAAGAGCTCGGCATAAGCGGCATAAGAGCACACATTTTTGATATCAATCCGACTCTTTCCCGGCTCAACCATGCCCCGCTCTGATTCCACCTCAATGCCGCAGCCCAGCAGGGGAAAGTTCCCCAACAGGCCAGCGCGCAGGTTGAGGGTTGGATTCCGGGAGTGAAATAGATACAATCCGCGCGACTGTACCGCAAGCAATATACATCGAAACAGACCCTTAACATCTTAACTATATACGGCTCCTGACTCCATATGACCCTTGACTACTCTACTCTGGAACATCTGCGCCACAACCACCCGGCCTGGCGACTGCTGCGCTCAGATCACGCCGCCCTGGTGGCGAGTTTTCTGCAGCGCGTCTTCATCACCCCCAATGTACGAAGCATAGCGCAAGCCGATCTGGTTGAAGCACTCGAGGATGAACTGTTCGCCCTGCGCCAGATACACGGCGAGGAGTGTTTTCCCCGTGCTGCGCGCGAATACCTCAACGACTGGGCCGACAACGCCAAAGGATGGCTGCGCAAATTCTACCCTGCCGATTCGGATGAACCCCATTTCGACCTCACCCCGGCGACAGAAAAAGCAATAGCCTGGATGGAAAGCCTCAACGAACGCACCTTTGTGGGCACTGAATCGCGCCTGATGACATTGTTTGATCTGCTGCGCCAGATGTGCGAAGGAAGTGAAACCGACCCGGAAACCCGCGTAGCGGAGTTGCATAAACGCCGCGCCGAGATTGACGCCGAGATTGCACGCATCGAAGATGGAGATCTGCCCCTGCTGGATGACACCGCCCTCAGGGATCGCTTTCAGCAGTTCCTTCAACTCGCGCGTGAGCTTCTTACCGACTTTCGCGAAGTTGAGCACAACTTCCGCAACCTGGATCGCAACGTGCGCGAACGCATCACCCTGTGGGAGGGGACCAAAGGAGCACTCCTGGAAGAGATCATGGGTGAGCGCGATGCCATTGCTGATTCCGACCAGGGCAGGAGTTTTCGCGCCTTCTGGGATTTTCTCATGTCAAATCAGCGCCAGGAAGAGCTGAGCGAACTGCTGGAGCAGGTGCTGAATCTCGACCCCATTGCCCGGATGCGCCCCGATGCGCGTCTGCACCGGGTTCACTACGACTGGCTCGAAGCAGGAGAACACACCCAGCGCACCGTGGCACGTTTGTCACAGCAATTGCGCCGGTTCCTGGATGATCAGGTCTGGCTCGAAAACCGGCGCATTATGGATATCCTCCACGACATTGAAGGACGCACCCTCGCCGTGCGCGACCAGTTACCGCGCGGCACCTTCATGGATCTGGATGAG
>JAIVHC010000102.1 GCA_020201305.1 Geobacteraceae bacterium | reverse complement strand
GCAAAATCAAGCTTATGTAGTTCGGTGGCAGTGTTCATGGAGTATTTTCCGCCCGCATCGCCGCAAGGGTCCGGGCAATGCGCGCCTTTACCTGTTTACGTAATACGATATGTGCGTCAGTGGCAGAATATGTCCCGGTCGGAATGGGCTCCAGGGCACGCAGGCGGATAGTGCAGGGGCGGAACAACTTGCGCCCCGGCGGCAGAAGATGGTCAGTACCTTCGATGCACAACGGCACCAGCGGAACCTGTGCTGCCACTGCAATCTTGAACGCTCCGGTGTAAAAACGCTGCAACTCACCGTCGCGGCTCCGGTGTCCTTCGGGGAAGAACAGTACCGTTCCCCCGGCGGCGAAGGTACTCCGGCTGTTTCCCAGGGTTTCCTCCCATGTGCTCCCCTCTACATCCAGATAGCGCGCCAGACGCATAAAGGCGCTGTACCAGAACATCTTGAACGGCCACGAGCGCACCGCAAAGGTGATATCGTAAACCGGCAGGAGCGCCATGCAGTAGGTATCAAAGAACGACAGATGATTGACTACAAACACGCACGGCTGTCCGGGCACAATCCTCTCCATATGTTCGCGTTTAAAGCGCACAAACGGAGACATCAGCACCACCCAGCCACGCCCGTAAATCCACACGAACAGACGCATCACCCGGTCCGCCGGCATGCGCAGGAACACCAGACAGAGCCCGAAGATAAAGGGGAAAAGCACCATCCCTGTCAGAGTCCAGAGGATAAGCGCCGGATAACACCACAGGTTCATTACCAGCACGGCAAAACAATCTTTCCATCTGCTCCCGAGGCGTGCCTTTTTGTGCGGATAGGACTCCTGCTTCATGCTCCTCCTTCAGCCATCAACTGTTCTGCTTAACCTTTTCCAGCACAAAGCGGTGAATATCCCCCAGGGTGCGGATGGCACGCACCGATTCCTCTTCGCGGATCTTGAACTTGAACGCTCCTTCGAGCACGATCACCATGTCCACTGTATCCAGGCTGTCGAGCCCCAGATCCGCGTAGATATTCGCCTCTGGAGTCATATCCGCGCGTTCGAGCTCGAATTCTTCCGCCAGACTGGAATTGATCAGCTCGATTACTTCCTCTTCAGTCATGTACACAACTCCTTATTATCACGGTGGAATTTATCCCCCCCATGGCAAAATTGTTCTTCAGAATATAGGTCGGACGCCGTTGCAGATTGTGCTGCAAGTGCTGCACCCCTCCACATGCGGGGTCTACCCAGTCCAGATTACGCGTCGCCGCCAACTCGCCGCGCCGCACCATATCCAGTGTGGCAGCGAGCTCCAGGGCGCCGCTTGCTGCGAGGGTGTGTCCCAGATGCCCCTTGAAACTGCTCACAGGCACGCCATCACCCACCAGCCGCGCAAGGGCCTCCACTTCGGCGACATCCCCCTGCCGGGTGCCGGTGGCGTGGGCATTGATATAGTCGAGCTCATGCGGCGCAACACCCGCATCTTCGAGGGCAAGGCGCATACACGTATACATGGCATTCACATCAGGATTGGCAATGCTGGAGGTATCAGAAGTGGTGGCAAAGCCAATCATCTCGCCGAGGATATCCGCGCCACGCTCTTGCGCCAATCTGCGGTTCTCCAGGAGCAACACTCCACTCCCCTCGCCGCATACCACCCCATCGCGCGCGGCATCAAAAGGGCGCGGCGACTGTTCGGGCTTTTCATTATATCCAGTGGAGGCGGCATGCATGATATCAAAGGTTGCCGCCGTGAGGGGATGAAATTCATCCGCGCCGCCGCATAAAATCGCATCCTGTTTCCCGAAGGCGATCTGCTCATACGCGTAGCCGATCGCCTGGCAACTGGTAGCGCATGCGGATGCGGGGGCAAGTACGCGTCCGGTTATCCCCAGCGACTGCGCCACATTGGCGGCGCAGGAGTGCCCCATGAGCTGGAAAAACAGCCCCGAACGCATACGTTCCATGCTGTGGTCGGTAAAGTAATCGGCAAAGAACCTTTCGCTGGTTTCGGTACTCCCCAGGGTTGAGCCGATAATCACGCCGGTACGCCCTCTGCTCAGCATCTCTTCCGGGTATCCGGCCATCTCCAGCGCCTGTTGACTCGCCAGATACGCATATATGGACATACGCGACATGGAACGGCGAAACTTTCGGGGTATCTGCTTCGGGTCGATCCCCTCCACCAGCGCGGCAATGCGGGAACGCAACCCGCCTACCTCCTCCAGCCTTGGCACGTAGCACACTCCGGATTCGCCGCGGAGTAACGCCTCCACCAGATCTTCCAGACTGTGCCCCAACGGAGATATCACCCCCGCTCCGGTTATAACCACGCGTTCTAGCGCCATTGTTTCAATTCTCCTCGCAACAGATCGTGCCCGAGTATCGTCCCGCATGTCATATATGCG
>JAIVHC010000271.1 GCA_020201305.1 Geobacteraceae bacterium | reverse complement strand
GTTGCAGCAGATTGATGTGGCCTTCTATCAGAGTAAGAAGCGCAACAGCAACCGAATCTACATGTGGGATCATTTTGTAGAACCGGGGGTCGGCTATCGCTACCGCATTGTGCCGGTGACCGAAAAGGAACAGGCCGGAGCCGTCGCAACCATCCACCGTCCGTGCTTCCGTGCGCCGCCACCCCCTACAGCACTTAACGCCCGCGCTTCCGATCGCCAGGTTATTCTCTCCTGGAAGGCTCCCGCACTCGGGGACAAAGAGCAGGGAAAACTGGTAGGATATAATATATACCGGAGTAAGGCAGGGGATTATTTCAGCGCTCGCCCCCTGAACCGCGAACCGATCCACGCTAATACTTATGAAGACCTGAACCTCGACAATCATGCCACCTACCGCTACACCGTACGCAGCGTGATAAAAGAGGGGGAATTCATCCTCGAAAGTGTCGCGCTTCCCGCAGTTCAGGCTACGCCCGCCCCGCCGCAGTAAAACGCACATAAATGGGTGAAAATGGCGTTTTGACAACCTTCTGCGCCTGTGTTACTTATGCGAAAAAGTAAGCGCAGAATATACAGGCAGTCAAGATCATATAATATATACACACAGGAGAAAAACATGTTTACAGGCTCAATGGTCGCCATCGTAACCCCCATGAATAGCGATGGAAGTGTAAATGAGGAAAAATTTCGCGAGTTAGTGGAATTCCAGATCGAAAACGGCACCGATGTTATAGTTCCTTGCGGTACCACGGGCGAATCCACGACCCTGGACTACGAAGAACATGACCGTGTAATCAAAGCGTGTATCGAACAGGCCAACGGACGCGTTCCGGTTGTTGCAGGTACCGGCTCCAACTCAACCGCTGAAGCGATTGAGATCAGCCGCCACGCCAAAGAGATGGGAGCGGATGGGCTGCTGCTCGTGAGTCCGTACTACAACAAGCCATCTCAGGAGGGGTTGTATCAGCACTACAAAACTGTAGCTGAAGCTGTGGCACTGCCGCAGATTCTATACAATGTCCCCGGCCGCACCGGCATGAATATGCTGGCGGAAACCACCATCCGCCTCGCCGAGATCGACAACATTGTCGCCATCAAGGAAGCCTCCGGAGATGTAACCCAGGCCAGCACAATCCTCAGCCGTGCCGGAGACAAAATCGATGTCCTCTCCGGGGATGACTTCCTGACCCTTCCGCTCATGGCTGTAGGAGGCAAAGGGGTTATTTCCGTGAGCGCCAATATTGTCCCCAGAGAAGTGAAAAATATGGTCGTAGCCATTCAGGAAGGGCGTTGGGACGATGCGCGCAAGATGCATCTGGATATGCTCGAGTTGCATAAATCTATGTTTATCGACTCCAACCCCGTACCCGCCAAGACAGCCCTTGAACTCATAGGCAAGGCAGAGAAGCATGTGCGTCTGCCCCTGGTTGACATGCAGCCCGCAACCTATCAGGCTATGAAGGATGTACTCAAACGCTACAACCTCATCTGATTCGCGTTTTCAAATACACCACAAGTTCCGTTGCCGTAGCCGGGGGATCCCGCTACGGCAACCCTATATTATCCCTACCTTCAGCAAGAGAGAAACTATGCTTAATATAGCTGTTACCGGCGCCGCCGGGCGTATGGGGGCGCGTCTTATCAATGCCGTGACCCAGGCAGAAAACATGTGCCTGTGTGGCGCTATCGAACATGCTGGGCACAGCACCTGCGGTCAGGACGCCGGGGTCCTTGCAGGCTGTGGAGAACTCGGAGTTACAGTGGTAGACGATTTACGCTCCGGTCTGGCACAGGCGGATATCCTCATCGATTTCACCTTTCCGGAGGTCACCCTAGAAAATGCGCGTGTGTGCGCCGAAATGGGCAAAGGGCTTGTAATAGGCTCCACAGGCTTTACGCCACAGCAGCGCGAAGAGCTGAGCCAAATCGGCAGCGGTATCGGGATCGTCCTCGCCCCCAACATGAGCGTGGGTGTCAATGCATGCTTCAAGTTACTCAAAGAGGCAGCATCCATTCTGGGCCAGGACTTTGATGTGGAGATCGTGGAGATGCATCATAACCAGAAAAAGGATTCTCCTTCCGGCACCGCGGTGCGCATGGGTGAAATCGTCGCGGATGAACTCGGGCGCGACTACAACCAGGTCGCCAACTTCCACCGCGAGGGGATGTGCGGTGCGCGCACCCACGAGGAGATCGGCATGCAGACCGTACGCGGCGGGGATATCGTCGGCGAGCATACGGTATATTTTATCGGCATGGGGGAGCGTATTGAGATCAGTCACCGTGCCATGAGTCGAGACATGTTTGCGCGCGGGGCTGTGCGTGCATGTCAGTGGCTGCAGGGTAAAGAGTCAGGCATCTATGACATGCAGGATGTGCTGGAGCTGCGCTAACAAACGAAACAACCA
>JAIVHC010000168.1 GCA_020201305.1 Geobacteraceae bacterium | reverse complement strand
TCTGACGGTCATCGCTGCCGAGGAGTGATCTGTAGCCAGGAACACCGTACCGAAAGCAAGGCCGCCCAGTACCAGGTGCCAGGCGGGATTCATCGCTCCGGAGTCAAACAGACACAGGATTGAAGAGATAGCCACCACGCCGATTATAATTGATGCAATGATGCGCCAGTTGGCCACACCGGCAACCAGAAGGATAGCGGCACCGAGGATGCAGGCCATGGCAGAGGTTTCCCCCATGCTGCCGGGAATGGTTCCGAGAAAGGCGGATTTCCAGGTGATGCCGGCGCTGCTCAGGCTGTTAACGCCGTCGGCCATCGCCATGCTCAGCGGAGTGGCACCGCTGTAGCCATCCACGGCGGTCCATACCGCATCGCCGGACATGGATGCAGGGTAGGCCATGGCGAGGAATACCCAGGCTACCAGCGCCGGATTCAAAAAGTTCATCCCGATGCCGCCGAAGATTTCACGCCCGATTACAACCCCGAAGGAGGTGGCAATCACTACCTGCCACAGGGGAACGGTAGGGGGCATGAGGAGTGCGATCAGGGTAGCGGTAACCAGAAATCCCGCGTCAATCTGGCGCTTCCGCATGGACGCGAATACCGCAACCCAGATACCCTGGGTAATAAGTGCGACAATCAGCACCGGCAGGAACAGTCCCGCGCCTTTAAGGATATTGGCGATGATGGAGGTGTGGTTGCTCAATCCGCGCAGCGCTTCGCCGCCTTCCATCTGTGCCAGGGTAAGATTTGCCTGATAGCCACTGTTCCACATTGCCATCATGATGCAGGGCAGGAGTGCGAGCATAATGATGCTCATGACACGCTTGTGGTTGATGCTGTCGCGTACATGAACCGAACCCTCGGTAACCGTTGCCGGTGAGTACAGTGTGGTATCTATGGCATCATAGACGGCGGAATACTTTTCCCACTTTCCGCCCTCTTCAAAATGAGGTTTCATATCGTCGAGTAATTTCACGGCTTATCCCTCTTTCTCAATGATGGTTAGTGCGTCACGCAGTACCACGCCAAAATCGTTTTTGCCGGGGCATGCATATGTGCACAACGCCAGATCTTCCTCGGCGAGTTCAAGACAGCCGAGGCTCTGGGCCTCATCGGTATCACCGGCGCACAGAGCACGCAGCAGGTAGTTGGGCAGGATGTCGAGAGGCATCACCTTTTCAAATGAACCAATGGCGAGCATATTGCCCGAACGCCCGTAGGTACTGGTGTTCATGTCCGCAGTGGGACCGCCGGTGAAGGCATTCATAAACACGCGTTTGATGGAGAAGCGATCTTCGCCGGGCTTCAGAGAGGCAAGCAGCTCGCGCTCACGTTTCTCGGGCAGGACACTCACCTGCTGGTGGTAGCGTCCGAGGAATGCCATTTCGTCCGCAGCTTCGCAACCGTTGAATACGGAGCCGGAGATGACGCGCTGTTCCCCTTTTTTGATTTGACCCGCAGTGATCTCATTCATGTTGGCACCTATGCGGGTACGCAGCAGACGTGGTTCTTTCACCCCCGGACCGCCCAAAGCAATTATGCGCTCTACGGGGATTTTACCGCTGATGAAGAACTTGCCGTAGGCAATGACATCCTGATAGTTGATATGCCATACGCAGGTGTCGATATTGACCGGATCGAGAAAATGGATGTGTGTGCCCGGAAGTCCTGCCGGATGGGGGCCATCGAATTCCTCGTATGTAATGCCCTTTACCTGAGGCATAACTGCGTTGGGTTTCTGGCACACGTAAACGGGTCCTTGCGTCAGGCGTGTAAGAACCTTAAGGCCGTTTGCAAACGCCTGCTCCTCCTCTTTGATGAGAAGCTCGGCTTTCGGCGCCAGCGGATTAGTGTCCATGGCGGTTACAAAGATCGATTTGGGTTCCGTATCAACCGCGGGGACCTTGTTGTAGGGCCGGGTCCGCAGCGCTGTCCACATCCCGGAGTCAACCAGGTTGGTAACCACTTTATCGCGCGCGAGGCCTGCGAGATCCTTGTCTTTATAGGAAGCGAATGTTTCCTCTTCCTCTTTGCCGCTCAATTCAATAACCACCGACTGCAAAACGCGACGTGCGCCACGGTTGATGGCAACAACCTTGCCTGCGCCCGGAGCCGTGTACTTGACACCCTCCGTTTTTTTGTCGGTAAACAGCAGTTGGCCAAGTTTTACCTTGTCTCCCTCTTTAACTTCCATGCTCGGTTTCATGCCGGCATAGTCCGGACCCAGTATGGCCACGGATTTTACTGCGGGAGCATCAGAAATTTTCTGTTCTGGAACGCCGGTTATCGGCAGATCCAGCCCCTTGTTAATTTTAATCATCTCAATGCACTTTCCTTGTAAGGGTTGTGAATCAATCCGTATTCAACTTTTCACGCCGGACGTGTCTCATGACAGCCGACGGGATAGTAGAGACGTAGTTGATTGTGGCGCTATTGCATGTCCTCGGACCAGCTCTGACCATTGTAATACATTCCATGTGTAACCTCCCCTGAACTTGAATTAAAATAACAAGACCGTCCCGGCACTACTGGTGTTGCGGGCACAGCATTGCATGAGCCTGATATACTTAACCAGGATCTATAGAATGCGCGCTTTGCTGCATACTTGGATAGGCGTTCGTATACAATATCGCGCGAGTGTAAGTAATACGATGTTCTAGCCCTTTGTGTCAATAGTTCCCGCTTTTTTATTGGGGATATCGTGGGGTAAAATCAGTGCATCAAGGGGTGCTGAGGTGGTGGTTTATGAAGCTGTGGATAGCGAACAGGTCCGTGGCGTTGAGGGAGAGAAACTGCAGCCCGATTCCGGCGGGGGTGTCTGGCTCTTCCGGAGCGGAGCAGCGGTTAACCCAACTGACGATGCTTTCACAGATGATAGGCTTTTCGGCATCAGGCAGGCCCAGCTTGACTGTTAATTTTGTGTTTAGCTCGATCGGGGATTCTGTGGCAATAAAAATCCCGCCGGTGCTGAGGTTGTATGCACATGCCGGCCGAAGATTTTTGCGGTCGGGTCCGAACTCAACCTTGAGACTGGTCTGAACCCTGTTGAAGGAGCGGTGGGGCAGTCCCAGTGCACGTCTGGCAGCGGCAAGAAACAGATGGTTGCTCAGGGGGGTAAACAGGATGTCATCCGGTTTGTGCAGCTGGCAGCGGTGAAGATGAGATTTGTTGTTACCGTCAATGACGGCGATAATCGGGATCCCTTTGAGTTCCGGATCGTCTCTGAGCTGACGGCAGCAACACTTTTCCGAAGTGTAGTCATCGGAATCGTTGGGGGTGATGAAGATGATGTCGGGCTTTTGTGCGCGCGCGGTTATAAACAGATCTGCCGTGTCCTGAACGTTAAGTAACCTGAATCCTTCCCGCGCGGCGAAAGAGTCCTCGATGTGCAGGATGTCCTGTGCTGTTGCAGAAATGAGGATTGAATGTGCCGCCATATAGCCTCCACTAATGGGCAGATGGCGCAACGTGCTCGTGCGCCAGATTCTCCCGTGTACAGTATTAAAGGGGTAGTACAGCCTTTTATTAGGCGGGTGCAGGGTCCAACCCCTGCGCCCGCAGCTTATTACAAGAGCTCAGTCATGTCATCAAGAATGTGGCTCGACTCGATGACATATGGATCGTCTTTCAGGCGTTCGAGCCACTTTTCTTCATCTCCTGCCATATCATTGCCTCCCATGACGGCATGCGAGGGATCTTCTTCCTCGTCTTCGTCCTGCAGGGATTTGCGTTGTGCGATAATCTCTTTAAGCAGAAGTTGGTATTCGGTATTGGCAATGCGCTCACGGGTCTTCTCTTCAAGCTTTTCGATGTGTTGGAACTCAGAGCTGTTGTCTACTCGTTCCGCACTGCGCTGCTCCAGTTCCTGCAGGGGCAGGAAATCTGTTGCGGGACGATACAGGGTGCTGGGAATGGTGTCCCACGGCATGGAGTATTCCATATGACGTTCGCCGCTCTCTATCGCAGCAAAACGATCCGGGAGGGCTATATCGGACACAATGCCGCGATACTGTGTGGAGCCGCCACTGACCCGATAGAACTTTTGTACCGTCACCTTGATAGCGCCCAGGGGTTTGTATTTGCTGAGGTTGCGCATGGGCAGATTGGTATCGATGTTTATCATGGCCTGCACCGTTCCTTTGCCATGGGTATGCTCACTTCCTACAATCACAGCGCGGCGGTAATCCTGGAGTGCACCTGCGAGAATTTCAGAGGCCGAGGCGCTGAACTTGTTTACCAGGACTACAATGGGCCCATCGTAGACGGTTTTCCCGTCCCGGTCGTCCATCACCTTTATATCATTATTGCTGTTTTTAACTTGCACCACCGGCCCCTGGTCGATGAACAGGCCCGTGGTATCTACCGCATCGCTAAGAGAGCCTCCGCCGTTGTTGCGCAGGTCAATAATCAGACCGGATATCCCCTGGGAACTGAGTTTCTCCAACGCAGCTCGGGTGTCATCGGTAACATTGCGTCCTTTGCCGTTTTCTTTGTGGAAGTCACGATAGAAGCTCGGGATTTTGATATAGCCGTAGGGGGTCTTGTCAGGCCCTTCTACCAGGGCGGATTTTACAAACGCATCCTTGATCTGCACAACATCGCGTTTGATGGAGATGATCTGGCGGGTGCCGTCCGGTTTTTTGATATGGAGCCGGACCGTAGTTCCCTTCGGGCCGCGAATCAGGCTGACGGCATCGCGGATGCGGGTGTCGGTAATATCAACAGGGTCTCCGTCATCGCCCTCGCTCACCTTGAGAATGGTGTCCTCACTGGCGAGAATGCCCTGTTGCTGCGCTGCGCCGCCGGGGATAAGGCGCACAACTTTAATAAAGCCGCCATCCTCGCGCAGCACGGCACCGATTCCCTCCAGCGAGCCGCGCATATGAATGTCAAAGTCTTCCTTTGCTTCCGGGGGCATATAGGTGCTGTGCGGATCATACGCATTGGCAATGGCGTTGAGGTAGCGGTTGAAAAAATCGTTTTCCGATACCTTCCCCATGCGTGCAAACAGGTGTTGATAGCGGTCTGCTATCTTGGCATAGGCCTTGTCCCAGAGTTCTGAATCAGTTGTGTCCGGTGTGATTTCATCCTCAGATTCAGGACTGTCGGGGTTTTCAAGCAGTTGTTCCTGCTCGTTTTTTAAATCCAGGTAGGTGTTCGCGGTCTGATATTTAAGGGTTTTTCTCCAGCGTTCGCGGAGCTCATCCATGTCATTGCAGAAGTCGAGTTTCTCTTCGTCGGTTTCGAAGCTCTCGGCCCGGCTGTAGTCAAAGGGATCCTGCAGCAGGTTGTTAACCACCTCAGCCAGAACGGGGATACGCTTTTCCATAATTCTGGCGCTGTAAAGGGGCAGGTGGATATTGCCCCGCCTGATCTCATTGTCAATATAGGTTTTATACGCTCCGAGCATCTGTACGTCTTCGCGCAGAAGGAAGCGCTTCTGGTTGTCGAGTTGTTTGATGTATAAATCAAAGGCTCTCCGGGAAAGATCGTCATCCAGCGGGTAATGGTTGTAGTGTTGTCGAACCAGATGCTGGGTAACGATGAAGCCAAGGAGCTTTGCGCGCTGCGGATCAAGCTCCTGGTCCTGAAATGTTCCGCTGTGTGCCGGAACGAAGAAGAGTATAATTATTGCGATCTGGATAAGGGCGCGGCTTATACGTTGTAGTCTTAGGGTTGGTTTCATTTATTGGCGGTCCTGATATTGGCTTGAGATTGATATTAATCTGTAACTGTTGGCGGATATCCCATGCAGATGGCCTCACCTGTATTCTGTCTGGGCATGTTCCGATTTCTTTAACCTCTACTTCTATACTATAGCCCTATACTATAGCCAATCTGGTGTAATGAGAAGGTAAGAAATTTTTGCAGAGAAAAAATGGCCGGCAGGGGGAAATCTGCCGGCCCATAGTTGATGGCGTCGCAAAAATTCACCAACTGCTGCGCCATTATGAGAAAGGTGGTAATTGTCTAGCTGCTTCGACGTACGTATGAGACGTTGCATGCAACGTCTCTACAGGGACAATCACGCGCCTTGCATTTGGCGCTTTTTGCTTAGCTATCTAATTTTGTACTTTCTGCGAAAGTATTATAGTTCAGGAGGTCGTCCATGTTTAGCTCCATTGCTGGAGCCGTCGATACTGTTTTTCTCGTTCAAAATAATCCATTTCTCATCCATTTCGTATATTTTCAATATAGCACGTCAGGTGGATTTTGCCACGTGCATGCGCACATTTTTTCTGTGTGGTTGTGATTGCTTCAGATGTCAGTTGGGGCCTGTCGGGTGGAAAAAATCCTTAATCGCTGTTTCGATCGAGTTCTGCGGAGCGATCACTCTCCTTGCTGCTGGGAGGGAGTTGAGGAATATGCGTCCATATCCCTTGGTACTAACACGGTTATCGAGAATTATCACCACTCCGCGATCGTCGCGATGGCGGATAAGACGCCCGAAACCCTGCTTCAGCTTTATTACCGCCTGCGGCACGGTTAAGTGCATAAAGGGATCTTTGCCCGCCTCTTCCAGGGCCTCACTGCGGGCAACCTGGATGGGCTCGGTAGGTACGCGGAAAGGCAGGCGCGTGATTATGACAATCTCCAGATCCCGCCCCGGGACATCCACCCCTTCCCAGAAGGAGTCGGTTCCAAACAAAACCTGATTCTCAGCTTTGACGTAGCGCTGAAGAAGGTGATGCCTTGATGCCTGTCCCTGGCGCAGGCAGGTTATCCCCTGCGCAAACATGGATGGTTCAAGGGTTTGAAATAACTGCTGCAGCAGGTTGTAGGCGGTAAACAATACAAATGTATTCCCTCCCGCGGTTACCACGTTGCGCTCAATGATCGGGGCGATTGCTTCTGCATAGCCTGAATTCCCCGGAGGAGGAATGTCTGTAGGGATCGCAATAAGCGCCTGGTGTTCGAAGTCGAAGGGTGATTCGAGCTGCAGTTCCAGGCAACGTTCCGGTGGGCACAGGTCAACGCCACTACGCTGGTGAAAATATCTGAAATTGCGGTTTACACTCAGGGTTGCACTGGTCATCACCACCGACTTGAAACGTTCGTACACATTCCGATGCAGAATAGGTGCAGTCTCTATGGGTGCGGCATTGAGCCACATCACGGTAGTGCGCTGCCGTCCACTGCTTTTACGCACATCGATCCAGGTGCATAGATCTTTGCGCAGGGCCAGGAAAATGTCCAGATCCTGTGCCAGAGTACTCAGGCGATTGTTGAGCCCGTTTAAATCGGTGCTTACCGCAGCCATTTTTTCATTTACCCTGTCGGGCAGGTTTTCTCCCAGCTTGAATATGCGCTTAATAGTTGAGCTTATCTTTAACGCAGTCTACCGGTCACTATGCACTCGGTAAGAGCCCCGAATATATCGGCGTTGCGCTGTTGCAACTCACGACACAGCCCCCCCGCCTCATCCAGTAACTTATGCAGTTGCTCGTAAAGGAGGTCTTCTGAGTCGGGGAGTTCGCGCGCGAGCATGCTCGCCCAGCGCCCCAGGTGGCCACGTTCGGATTTTCGCGGATGCATAAGGCGATTGAGAACTCCGGCAAAGCTGAAGCGGTTCAGGCGGATGGAAAAACTGTTGGTAGCGGCATCTTCGAGATGGTGAGCTTCGTCGAAGATGATGCGAGAGTACTGAGGTAGGACTGCGGCGCTATTGTAGTTGTCTGTCTCGGCGCGCACTGCCAGATCGGCGAGCAATAGTGCGTGGTTGGAAACCAGGATGTCTGCCTGTGCCGCTTTGCGCCGCGCTTTATGGAAAAAACATTCCTGATAGTGGGAGCAGCGTGTGCGCGGGCACTGATCCATTTCGCAACATATTTCGTGCCATACCTGGGGCTCCGGGGTGTGGCTGAGTTCGTCACGACTTCCACTAGCGCTGGTTTGTGCCCACTCGCGCAGATTTCGGAGTTCGCTAGATGCATTGACGCTGAAGAGATCGGTCTCTTGTAAGGCCTGATGCAGGCGGCGGTGGCACAGATAGTTGGCGCGCCCTTTAACCAGAACCGCCTGGAACGGCTCGGGGATGGCGCGCTTGAGAAGCGGCAGGTCTTTGCGGATGAGCTGTTCCTGGAGGTTGATGGTGTTGGTGGACACGATTACGGTTTCACCGTGCTCAAGAGCCCACAGCAGGGCCGGAATGAGATAAGCCAGGCTTTTGCCGGTACCGGTCCCGGCTTCAATGGTGGCAATCCGTTCTGTGTCAAATGCTTCGGCAACCGTGAATGCCATACGCACTTGTTCTGCCCGCTCTTCGTAGTTCGGGATGCTGCGAGCCAGGGGGCCATCCGGTCCCAGGAGGGTGGCAATTCTGGAGTAATCCGCAGGGGCGGGGTCTGGCTCTTTGCGAATTTCTGTGACTCGGTAGAAATTTGCTGCGGCGTTATCTGTGATATGAAAGGCGACGCCCCCTTCGCCCAGCTGCGCAGCAATCTCCAGGTCAGCATCGGAGGGGGTGAGGTCGCCTGAGGGGTGGTTGTGGATAACCAGGTCAGCTTTCCGGCACGCGTGTAGAATTGCAGGGACCGCACTTTTGTGCCCCCGCGCTACCACTTTTATCGTGGATATTTCACCCTTTGATTCGAGGGTTGCGACGAAGAATACCTCGTTGTCATTAGCGCCGGAAATCTCCTGGCGGATATAATCGAGCGTTTCTGAAGTGTATGGTTTCATCTTAGTGGGCATGTCTTGAATTATAAGAGGTGAGCGGCAGCGGGCGTAGGTTCAATTTTGTGCTTTCTGCGAAAGCATCAATCATTAATTACATTATTTCGTGTACGCGCGGTTGCTTTTCCAGTTCTCCAGAAGGTATGATCAGGCGGTTTCGTGCCTGTTTAATATCCGGATAATCAATGAAAGGAACGGTTCAACATGTACACCGATGCAGTTGTAGAGCATTTTTCCAATCCGCGCAATGTCGGAACCATAGAAAATCCGAATGTAGTGGTAAAGGTGGGAGATCCCGGTTGCGGAGATGCGATCCTGATTTTTCTTAAAATCGAAGACAACATTATTACCGATGTGAAATACAAGGTCTATGGATGTGCGGCTGCAATAGCTACCACCTCTAAGGCAAGCACAATGGTCAAGGGCAAAACCCTCGAAGAAGCGCTTGAGGTTACGGATGAAAAGGTTGCGGAGGCGCTGGGGGGGTTGCCGGATGAGAAGATGCATTGCTCGAATCTTTCCGCCACTGCTATTCGAGCAGCAGTTACGCGTTATATGCATCCCCCGGAAGAGTAGGGGGTCTAGACCGCGATGCAGGGGTGTGCTCCGGGCTTATTCATGGCACATGTTTGCGGATAAGGTGAAGCGTGCCACAGGGTGCTGAATCGCTTTTTAGAGACCTTTTTTTAACGGGTTATTCCAGTGTAAGATGCTGAAATTAAAGAACTTGTTTTGTACAAAACTGCATACTGTATACTGTATTTTTCCCTTGACAAAGCCACGCATTTGACCTAACTTGCACGACGCTGAAACCGCTGATGTTGCTTGCGCGGGCGGTTCTGGATTATGTAGTTAACCCTGGATGGAGGAGCTTACATGCTTGAGAGTTATCTGCCGATACTCGTCCTCATAGCTCTGGCGTTGATGTTTGCGCTGGGGTCGGTGGCCTTTTCGTTTATCTTCGGGCCCAAAAAGCCCAGCGAGGTAAAGCTTGCCCCGTACGAATGTGGTATGCCTCTGATTGGAACTGCACGTGAACAGTTTTCCGTCAAATTCTACATGGTGGCGATGACTTTTATCGTGTTCGATATCGAAGTGGTCTTTCTTTATCCGTGGGCTGTTGTGTTCAAGCAGCTGGGCATGTACGGAGCCGGGGTTATGGGCTTTTTCGTTTTTGTCTTGATTATAGGGCTGGCTTACGAATGGAAAAAAGGAGCGCTGGAATGGTAGTCGAGCAGCAGGGAAGCGCCAGTACAGCGGTACCGCAACACATGAATACCGCTGTGCTTGGTGACAATATTATCACTGCATCTCTGGACAAGGTGGTTAACTGGTCGCGTTCCCGTTCTATGTGGCCCATGACCTTTGGTCTGGCCTGCTGCGCGATCGAGATGATGGCGGCCGGTGCTGCACGTCACGATCTGGATCGTCTCGGGGTGCTGTTCCGCGCGTCTCCGCGACAGGCGGATGTTATAATACTCGCAGGCACGGTAACGTATAAAATGCTTCCGGTTATTCAGACCGTTTATGAGCAGATGCCTGAGCCCAAATATGTAATTGCTATGGGCGCCTGTGCTTCATCAGGGGGTATATTTGACACATACAGTGTTGTGCAGGGGATTGATACTGCACTGCCGGTGGATGTGTATATTCCCGGGTGCCCGCCACGGCCGGAGGGCCTGCTGTATGCGCTGATCCAGCTGCAGGAAAAGATCATGCGTGAGAAGAACAGCTTCGGCGCCGCCATTGGTGTGGGTGAAGTTGTACAGGGGTAGGCTTCCCGCGTGGTGAAAAAAGAACAGGGCGTCTTGCGTAAACCATATATACGTATAGGGAAAAAGTATGAGCCAGGCAGTTGTTGCAAAGCTTAAGCAGGAGTTTTCCGCCGCGGTAGTCAATACGGTTGAACATCGGGGCGAGATGACCGTGACCGTTAATAAGAACGACATAGTAGCGGTCTGTACATTTTTGAGAGACAGTGCAGGGTATAATTTCCTCTGTGACTTGTGTGGAGTGGACTATCTCGGCTCCGAACCGCGTTTCATGGTGGTGTACAATCTGTACAACATCGAAACCAAAGAGCGTCTGCGTATTAAGGCTGCAGTTGGAGAAGATGATTGTTGCATCGATACGGTTTCCGGGGTGTGGTCAACGGCTAACTGGCCCGAACGCGAATGCTGGGATATGTTCGGTATCGCGTTTAACGGTCACCCTGATCTGCGAAGGATTCTGATGCCTGCTGATTGGGAAGGATACCCGCTGCGCAAGGACTACCCCTTGCAGGGCCCGGATCGGGAGCTCTATCAGGGTCGTCTTTCCTGAATTCAAGCAACCATCGACTGAAGCGAGGCTTATATATGGCAACAAAAGAGACTATGACAATAAATATGGGTCCCCAGCACCCCTCTACACACGGGGTGTTGCAGTTGATCCTGGAACTTGATGGGGAGACAGTGGTCAAAGCTACTCCCCATATCGGTTTTCTGCACCGCGGGGTGGAAAAACTGGCGGAAAATCGCAGCTATCATAAGGCGTTGCCTCTCACCGATCGTCTTGACTATCTCGCGCCCATGAGTAATAACCTCGGCTATGTTCTTGCTGTGGAGAAGCTCCTTGGGATTACCCATGAAATTCCGCAACGCGCCAAGGTTGTTCGGGTAATGATGGCCGAGCTTACGCGTATCAAAAGCCACCTGGTCTGGTTGGCGACTCACGCGCTGGATATCGGGGCGATGACGGTATTTATATACTGCTTCCGTGAGCGTGAACTAATCATGGACATGTACGAAAAACTCTCCGGCGCGCGCATGACATCCAACTACTTTCGTGTAGGGGGGCTCTCTGAAGATCTTCCGGAGGGGTTTGAACAGGATGTGAAGAATTTTATCGATGCCATGCCCGGCCATCTGAAGACCTACGAGGGACTTCTGACCGGGAATGCTATCTGGCAGAAGCGTACCCAGGGTGTCGGGTACATTTCGGCTGAAGATGCAATTGATATCGGGTTGACCGGTCCGGCGTTGCGTGCCAGCGGCGTTGACTGGGATCTCCGGCGCGATAATCCATATACAGGCTATGAAGAGTATGATTTCGAGGTTGTCACCCGCGAAAGAGGAGATACCTTTGATCGCTATACCGCGCGCCTGGATGAGATGCGCGAATCGTGCAAGATCATTCAACAGTGTCTGGATAGGCTTGAGGATGGACCAATCCTGGCCGATAATCCAGGAGTGTGCCTGCCCCCCAAAGAGAAGGTTCTGAATTCCATTGAGGGTCTTATTCATCAGTTCAAGCTTGTAACTGATGGGTTTAAACCGGAGCCGGGTGAGATCTATCAGGGGATCGAAGCTCCCAAGGGCGAGTTGGGCTATTACATGATTTCCGATGGTAGCGCAAATCCATATCGCATGAAGGTACGTCCTCCATCATTCGTCAATTTGCAGGCATTACCTCAAATGGTTGAAGGGTCTTTGCTTGCCGATGTTATCGCCACAATCGGAACATTGGACATTGTTCTTGGAGAGATAGACCGCTGATCCTGGCTTTTGCCTGATCTTCAGGTCAGTTATATAAATGCTCTGCCGGGATTCCGGTAGAAATGCAACGAAGGAAAGAGGAAAATCATGCCGGAAATGCTTAGCCTCTCAAATGACCCGATTCTGTTTATTGCAGTAATGCTTGCCAAAATACTGGCGGTGTTTGTTGTGCTGCTGCTGATTGTGGCTTATGCCACATACGCAGAGCGCAAGATTATCGGTCACATGCAGACGCGCCTTGGCCCCACTATGACAGGCCCGCTGGGGCTCTTGCAGCCCATAGCCGATGGGCTGAAACTGTTCTTCAAGGAAGATATTATCCCAGCGCAGGCAAGCAAGGTTGCGTTTATCCTTGCTCCTATGATGATTCTGGTCCCGGCATTTATAACGGTTGCAGTGGTGCCGTTTGGCGGTGACGTAGTCATTGGTGGGTATACCGTTCCTCTGCAGATAGCCGATCTGGATGTAGGGATTTTATTCATCCTTGCTATGGAAGGTCTCGGAGTGTACGGCATTGTACTTGCCGGGTGGGCCTCAAATAATAAGTATTCGCTTCTGGGGGGGATACGTTCCGCCGCTCAGGTGATCTCCTACGAGTTGGCAGCCGGGCTGTCAATTGTTGCAGTATTTATGCTGGCAGAGACCCTGAGTCTGCGGGGAATCGTAGAGGCGCAATCGGGCTCCATGTTTAACTGGTTTGTTTTTTCCCAGCCCCTTGCGTTCTGTGTGTTTTTTATCACATCTGTCGCAGAGATTAATCGTGTGCCCTTCGACCTGCCGGAAGCTGAAACAGAGTTGGTCTCCGGGTTCTGCACTGAATATTCTTCCATGAAGTATGCACTCTTTTTCATGGCAGAATACGCCAACATGGTTGTGGTTGCCGCAGTTATTTCCACTCTCTTCCTCGGTGGCCCTGCAGGACCTTTCCCCGGCGTGATCAATCTGCTGCTTAAGATATTCTTCTTTATGTTCGTGCTCATATGGATGCGAGCCACGTTCCCCCGCGTCAGATACGATCAGCTGATGTTTATGGGCTGGAAGGTGTTCCTGCCGCTGGCGTTGTTGAATATCGTTATTACTGGGGCCGTAATCGTTTTATAGCATTCCCATTGTCTAAAGGACCGACCCATGATTAAAGAATTTATTCAGGGCTTAAGTATAACCGCCAGACATCTGCTGCCGGGGAATTCCACCACAGTGGAGTACCCTAAAGTTAAATATGAGCCGTTCGAACGATTTCGTGGCCTGCATCGCCTGGTTCCGGATCACAGCGGGGAAAAATGTGTCGCATGCTATCTGTGTGCTACAGCGTGTCCGGCTAAATGTATCACCATCGAGGCGGATGAAGACGAGAATGGCAGAAAATACCCCACAGTATATCAGATCGATCTGTTGCGCTGCATCTTCTGTGGATACTGTGTCGAGGCCTGTCCTGTGGAGGCTATTGAGATGACTGGCGAGTATGAACTCGCGAATCTTAACCGTGAAGACTTCTGCTTTACCAAAGAGCGTTTGCTTAAATAAAAGAAATAGGAGCCACTTCAATGGATATACTGCAGCAGTTGTTTTTTTATGTTGTAGCGTTTGTCGCAGTAACCTCAGGCTTTTTGGTTATTACGTGCAGAAACCCGATTAACAGCGGTATTACGCTGGTTATGACCTTTTTCTGTCTCGCGATTTTCTATGTAACCCTGCATGCGCCATTTATGGCAGCTATCCAGATAATGGTATATGCCGGCGCCATCATGGTTCTAATTATCTTTGTAATCATGCTGTTGAATCTCGGTTCGTCCGTGGTAATCCGCTATAGACATGCGGTTACCGGCGCAGTGGTAGCCAGCGGACTTATGTTGTTTCAGGTTCTCATTATTCTTAAGCAGGGATCAGTTAACCCTGTCCCGGGAAGTGTGAGCGCAGAAATGGTTGAGTCAGTCGGGCATACCGAGTTGATTGGCAAGGCGTTATTTACCGATTTTATGTTACCGTTTGAGATAGCCTCGATCCTGTTGCTGGTGGCTATTGTAGGTGCAATAATCCTCGCAAAGCGTGAAGTGTAGGGGGCAGGTATGATTGTTTCGGTACAACACTATATGGTTGTGAGCGCGATTTTATTCAGCCTTGGTGCCATCGGCGTTTTAACCCGCCGCAACGCCATTGTCGTGTTTATGTGCATTGAATTGATGCTTAATGCGGTCAATTTGACCTTTATTGCATTATCAAGTCATCTGGGCAATCTGGATGGTCAGATATTTGTGCTCTTTATCATGACGGTAGCAGCTGCGGAGGCCGCTGTCGGTCTCGCACTGATGATTGCATTCTACCGCAATCGCGAGTCAATCGATGTAGAGGACTTCAATCTACTGAAATTGTAACTTGGTCAAGTTTGGTCGCTTAAAGGTCCGTCAAGAGGAGATATAGATGTACGACAATTTATGGCTCATACCGTTTTTCCCCCTACTGGGCTTTTTGATAAACGGGCTGCTGGGCAGGAAAATCAAAAATGAGAAGGTTATCGGTACCATTGGTACTCTGGCGATTTTTGCCTCCTTTATCGTTTCGTGTGTGTACTTCTGGCGCCTGTTAGGCGATGAAGTAAAGTCCCATGAGACCATAGTTGCGAGTTGGATGACTATGGGGCCAATGAATATTGATTGGGGGTTCCTGCTCGATCCCTTGTCTGCATTGATGATTCTCAATGTTACCGGACTCTCCACTCTGATCCACCTGTACTCCATAGGTTATATGCATGGCGAGGACGGATATGCGCGTTTCTTCGCTTATCTGAACCTGTTTACCTTTGCCATGCTGATGCTGGTCCTCGGCAACAACGCCCTGGTGATGTTCGTTGGCTGGGAAGGTGTGGGTCTATGCTCTTATCTCCTCATCGGTTACTATTACGAAAAGAAGAGTGCGAGCGACGCGGGTAAGAAAGCCTTTGTGGTTAACCGCGTGGGGGATTTTGGCTTTCTCATCGGCCTTTTTACCCTGTTCTGGGCATTGGGGCAGAACGGCGTGTGGACCATTAACTTCACTGAAATTGCGGCTAACACCGGTTCTCTCGAGAATGGCGGCATCATTGTAACTATAATTACATTGTGCTTCTTCCTCGGTGCTACGGGTAAATCAGCCCAAATCCCGCTCTATACGTGGCTCCCTGACGCCATGGAGGGTCCTACTCCGGTTTCAGCTCTTATTCATGCAGCTACCATGGTCACCGCGGGTGTATATATGATTGGACGCATGAACGGCCTGTTTGCCATGGCACCGGACACCATGATGACTATTGCCATTGTGGGTGCGGCAACGGCTATCTTTGCTGCCACCATCGGGTTTGCACAGAATGATATCAAACGTGTTCTGGCTTATTCGACGGTATCACAGTTGGGATACATGTTCCTGGCTATGGGCGTGGGTGCGTTTACTGCGGGTATTTTTCATCTGCTTACGCATGCGTTTTTCAAGGCTTGTCTCTTCCTGGGAGCCGGTTCTGTAATTCACGGGTTGCATCACGCCTACCATCATGCGCATCTCCATGACGATGCGCAGGATATGCGTAACATGGGTGGAATACGCAAAAAGATGCCCATTACCTTTGTCACCTTTTTCCTCTCCACTCTGGCGATTTGCGGATTGCCGTTTTTCTCTGCATTTTTCTCCAAGGATGAAATCCTCTGGTGGAGTTTTGCGTCACCGCGAGGCCACTGGATACTCTGGCTTGTAGGTGCAACCGCGGCGGGGATGACAGCATTCTATATGTTCCGCCTCGTGTTCATGACCTTCTTCGGTAAGCAGAAGACCGACGCGCGTGCCAAGGACCATATCCCTGAATCACCCCTGGTTATGACCCTCCCGCTCATTATACCCCCAACCTGATTCAGGATTTTCTTGCTCCGGTGTTTGCCCGCACGCAGGAATTGCATCATATTCAAGCGCACGGTACAGCGGCAGTTGAATTCGGTCTGATGGGAGTATCTGTCGGGATAGGTCTGGTAGGTATCGGGCTTGCATGGATTATGTACTGTAAGTACCCGGAAATCCCCGCCCGCTTCTGCGCCAGATTCAGCCGTCTGCATAAAGCGGTGTACAACAAGTGGTATGTGGATGAACTCTACGATGCCCTGATTGTAAACCCGACCAAACGTCTTGGAACCGGGCTGTGGCAGTTCTTCGATGTGCGCATCGTTGATGGCATTGTTAATGGTCTGGGCCGCTGTGTTCGCGGCACAGGCGAACTATTGCGCCACACCCAGACTGGTTATACCCACAGTTATGCCATGAGCATGGTGATAGGTGTAGTTTTGATCATTGCCATCTGTGTATTTCAGTAATGACGGCTGTGACTGGTATCTATTATAGAAGGAGCAATTTCTAATGTCAGAACATATTCTCAGCCTGATGACATTCTTCCCCCTGTTGGGCATGCTGATTGTACTCATGCTGCCACGGGAGAATGGTGGCCTGCTGAAGATCGCAACCCTGGTCGTCACTCTGATTACCTTCATAATCAGCCTGCCGCTTGCCTTTGATCCGGTGTTTAAAACCTCCGCAGCCATGCACTATACAGAGTTTGTGCCCTGGATCAGCGTGGGTGATTACTTTCAGATGAATTACAGTATAGGCATCGATGGAATCAGCCTGTGGCTGGTGATGCTCACTACGTTCATCATGCCTATCACGGTTTTATCAACCTGGAATGCAGTGGATAAAAATGTGAAAGGATTTATGGCGCTCATGCTGCTGCTTGAGACTGCTATGCTCGGGGCATTCATCTCCCTGGATCTCTTCCTTTTCTACATCTTCTGGGAGCTCATGCTGATTCCCATGTACTTCATGATCGGCATCTGGGGTGGGGTGAACCGTATATATGCAGCGGTTAAGTTCTTTATCTACACGGCTGTTGGTTCCCTGTTGATGCTGGTTGCTATCATCTTCCTGTATTACTATGCAGTTAATACTGGTGCGGTAGTAAGCGGATTCAGTATCACCGACTTCTATAATCTCAATCTCAACCCCGAGCTGCAGAAATGGCTGTTCCTCGCATTTGCCTTCAGCTTTGCTATCAAGGTTCCCATGTTTCCGGTCCACACCTGGTTGCCGGATGCACATACCGAAGCACCTACTGCCGGTTCAGTAATTCTTGCGGCTGTAATGCTGAAGATGGGCACCTATGGCTATCTGCGTTTCGCTATGCCACTCTTTCCTGATGCGCTGCAGCATTATCTCCCATGGCTCGCAGCTCTGAGTGTGATTGGCATTATTTACGGTGCTCTGGTTGCCATGATGCAGAAGGATGTTAAAAAGCTGGTTGCGTATTCATCCGTGTCTCACCTAGGCTTTGTCATGCTGGGTCTCTTTTTATGATCGTTACCCTTTCATCCATCGGACTGCCGGGACTTAACGGGTTTGTGGGCGAATTTATGATTCTCCTCGGGGCCTTTGAAAGTGAACTTCGCTGGTTTGCCGTATTTGCCACTTCCGGGGTAATCCTGGCTGCGGTATATATGCTGTGGATGTTCCAGCGCGTCATGTTCGGCAAACTGGATAACCCCAAGAATCAGAACCTCAAGGATCTGTCTCTGCGCGAGGTGTGCGTTATGCTGCCATTGCTTCTCTTTATCTTCTGGATCGGTGTTTATCCGAATACATTCCTGGAGAAGATGGAGCCCGCAGTAAACCAGGCACTTTATCAGATAACTGCAGACGCACAGGCTTCACCCCTGGGCACTGATAGTGCGCATATAAAATATCCTCAAAGTGGTGACTCCGGTGCGGCTGGCAATTATCATGAGCAGGATGGATCCGGCTATCATCACTGATAGCGTAAACAGTTCACGAGTATAAACTAGATAAGTCGCTTCTAAGGAGCAATTCATGGAAAATCTGGTGCAAACGGCAATGCAGAATGTAAATTTTGCCGCCATTATGCCTTCCCTGGTTCTGTCCTGCTTTGGCATGGCATTGTTGCTGTTAAATGCTTTCGTTAAACGGGGTTCAACCACGTATGCAGCCCTGATAAGTCTGGTTGCACTCGGTGCAACGGCTATCGTTTCCTATGCGGGGTGGAATAACCCCCAATTCGGCTTTGCAGGTCAGGTGGCGTTGGACAATTATGCGGTTTTCTTTCACTTCATTTTTCTTCTGGCCGCTGCACTTACCATTTTAATGTCTGATGCTTATCTGAAGCGTGAGGGTTATCCGATTGGTGAGTACTATACCCTCATCCTCTTCAGTACTGTTGGCGCGATGCTGATGGCTTCCGGCACCGATCTGATGACTATTTTCCTGGGTCTGGAGGTTATGTCAGTCGCTCTTTACGTGCTGGCAGGATTCTTTCGTGGGCAATTACGTTCCAACGAGGCTGGTCTTAAATACTTCCTCCTGGGGGCATTTTCCACCGGGTTTCTGCTCTATGGTATAGCCCTTATCTACGGTGTAACCGGCACCACCAATGTTGCCGATATCGGCACGTACCTTTCCATGAACCATCAGCTTCTTGCTGACCCCATGTGTATCGCGGGAATGTTGCTGCTCGCGACTGGTTTTCTGTTCAAGATCGCGGTTGTCCCGTTCCATATGTGGACGCCTGATGTGTATGAAGGTGCGCCTACCCCTATAGCCGCATTTATGAGTGCGGGACCGAAAGCTGCCGCATTTGCAGCGTTTATGCGCGTTTTTCTCATTGGGTTAGGAACCCTCCATTCCTCCTGGGTCGGATTGCTTTGGGTACTCGCAGTGTTGACCATGATCGTGGGTAACTTTATCGCCCTAAGGCAGACCAACCTGAAGCGTATGCTCGCATATTCTTCTATAGCGCATGCCGGATATGCCCTCGTAGGCCTGGTTGCCTCGAATGCTATTGGAGTGTCTGCGGTTCTGTTCTATATGGTCGCTTATACGTTGATGAACCTCGGTGCGTTTGCGATTCTGGTACTTGCAGGCAAAGTGGGTGAAGATAATCTTACCTTAGAAGGTTTTTCCGGCTTCGGATATAAGCGCCCCGTTCTTGCGGTTCTTATGTGCATCTGTCTGTTCTCTCTCATGGGTATTCCACCATCGGCCGGATTTACGGGGAAGTTCTATATCTTTGCCGGTGCGCTTAATGCCGGATATGTCTGGCTCGCGGTACTCGGGGTGCTCAACTCTGCGGTGTCTCTTTACTACTATCTCCGCGTAATGGTGTATATGTACTTCCGCACCCCTGAGGAGGAGTTTGAGTGGGTTCAATTGAAACCCGGTGCCACCCTATGTGCAGTGATTTCTGTTGTTGGTGTTCTCCTGCTCGGCATCGTACCGAGTGCGGTAATGGCTCTTGCGCGGCAGGCGCTGTTTTAAGCCCGCATTTGAAGCCGTGTTTTAAACGTGATGGCGTCGCAAAAAGTCCGCCCTCCGGCGTTACGGAGTTTTTTCAGGACCTCGACATACCAGATGTATGCCTTCATCCCTGAAAAACCACCAGGCCTTGTAGGTCGAAATTTTTGCTTAGCCATCTTATGAATTTTTGCGAAAGCATCAAACGTGTAATATCTGAAACAAGGAGCCCCGGTATGCATCGGGGCTTTTTTTATGTCTTTACGTAACTTCATACAGCAACATAGGGATTGTTCCGAGGTTGAGGATATCCACACGACGGTGGATCCGGATCTGCAACTCAGTGCGTATGTTTATGCGCAAATGTGCGCGAATTCAGTGCCTCCAGTCATGTTGTTTCACAAGCCCGGGCGCGATTCATTTTGTTCCGTTGTAGCGAACCTTTTCGCCACCCGGGAGCGTCTGAGCCGCTTACTCTCTCATGCTGAGAAAACGTTATCCCAACGTTTGACCCAATTACCTGATGTTGTGCATAACTGGTCTGAGGCCTGTGCCTGGATGAGCCAGAATTACCCCTGTACCCAGAGATCAGGCGCAACTGCTGATGCCCCACATATTGAACTCGATAGTTTGTATGCATTGCCGCAGATTCGCTCCTGGAGCGGTGATTCCCGCGCATATTTCTCCCTTCCCACGGTGTTTACCCGCACGTGCGATTCTGCACACATCAATGCAGGTGTTTACCGCCTGGCTCCGCTTGATTCGCGTACACTCACGCTTAACTGGCGCCGGGGCTCAAGGGCTTATGCTCTGTGGCGTTCATATGCGGATAAAGGTGCGAGAATGCCTGTTACGGTAGCGCTGGGTGCGGATCCGACATTGACTTTTGCAGCGCTGTTCCCTTTGCCAGAGGTGGGGGCGGAACTCTCATTCTGGAGTTTTATCCGGGGTGGTGCGCAGGAGCTTGCGTTTAATTCTGCCGGCCTTCCTGTTCCCTCTGAAAGTGAAGTAATTCTCGAAGGCTATGTCGAGCCCCACCTTATTCAAGAGGAGGGGCGTTTTGCCAACCACACCGGCTACTACACTGAATCTGTAGCATGTCCCCTCATGCACGTCAGCTCCATCCGTGCGCGTTATGCCGCAATTATGCCCATAACGGTAGTGGGCCCGCCTCCGACGGAGAATGCATTGGTGGGGGCCGCAGTATGGGACCTTTTATTTACTCTCATCAGACGGGAATTGCCTGAATTGCTGCGCCTGATTTGTCCTCCTGAAACTGCATACCTACCGGTGGTAATTCTGCAGGTGCGCGCGCCATCGGATGCTGCCGGGTGGGATGAGAGAAGATATGCAATTGAGCATAATACGATGTTAAAGCGAGCGCACACCCTGATTCTGGTGGATGAGACAACGGCTATATCCACCCCCAACCTGATTTACTGGCACTGTATGAATCTTGCGCACCATGATTACGCAGTGATGCCGGATGGAATGCGCGTTGTGGATGGCGTCCGATGGCGCTATAGTGGGAAACGTAAGGTTTCCGTTGCACACCATACGTCCGCACAGCAGGGCATATGCTGCATCTGAAATGTACGTGCGTAAAAAAAACATTGTTTTATAAAGTATAATCAAAAAAAAGGAGCGCAGTACGCGAAATTGGAGGTGTTTCGCTTCCAATCTATGCTATGGTTAATATATTAAGGATCAGAACAATGCCATGTGTAAGTTGCGTTAGAAAAATGTGGCGTGAGTTTCTAACTCTCTGTTCATATAGACATAAATGTCACATTGCGATTTCCTCTGACGGGTGCACAAGGTTGGGTTGAAACGACTTCTTACATTAGAGCCGTTAAGTTGCGAAATGTGTAAAAAATACTTGTTTTTTTGAAAAACAAACACTATTTTATTGTTTTGTAGGTATAGGATATATTCTGATAGCGCCGAATGTCAGCCGGTAAGGATGCAGAATAGGGTATATTTGCTGTCTGGAGTTTCCGGACGTTGAGTGGATTTAGCTGACTGGAAAGGTGTTTGGTATGGAAGGCATAGACGAGTGTAATTTTAGAGGGTTGATCGAGAAAACCCGTAACTATCATTATTTTGTCGAGTCGGAAAAGGTAACGGCAGAAACCTTGCGGGAGCTGGTTGATTTTGCGCGTCTGGCGCCTTCTACCAGCAATCTTAACCAGCAGCCGCTGCGTTACATAGTATCCAGCGATGAAAAGCGTAATGAACAGATATTTGAGACCCTGTCATGGCAGGGATATCTGCGTGGCTGGGGCGGCCCGATCAAGGGGGTAAAACCCACTGGCTATATCATTATTCTCGGAGATAAAACCATCTGCAGCAGTTATGTTGCGGATCAGGGCATTGCGGCGCAATCCATTCTCTTAGGCGCTACGCATAAAGGGCTGGGTGGATGTATCGCGGCAAAAATTCAGCGCCGCAAATTGCGTGAAACCCTCGATCTTCCTACGCGCTATGAGATTCTCCTCGTGGTAGCCATCGGCAAACCCGGAGAAGAGATTATCATTGAACATCAGGAGCCGGGTAAAGACGCGTACGGCTGGCACGATGATCATGGCAATTATCACCTCCCCAAACGCGGGCTTGACAGTGTAATTCTCAAATACTGATGGCGGCGCAAAAACGCACCAACTGCTGCGTTACTGTGATTATCTCGCTGCTTCGACGTACGTAAGTACGCCTCATTGCTCGATGATCACGCGCCTTGCATTTGGCGCTTTTTGCTTAGCCAACTAATTTTGTGCTTTCTGCGAAAGCATCAAATACTGAATCGCTGCATACCCGAACGATAACAAACAGCCACTGCCTTCCATTTTCAGAAGGCAGTGGCTGTTTGTTTGCGTAAAAATCACAGATACATACGATACTACCCTGGCGTAAATAACTGCCGCAGGGTATTCAAAACAGAGGGTGCACTGAAGTTGTACACCAGAATGTAGCTTGCGAGCATAAGGGCCACCCAGAGAGCGATACTTCCGGTATGCCAGGAGCGCGCCAGAATGCCGCGCGGACCGTGGAGGCTGAAAATGAGCATATAGCTGCGGATGCGCGAGTTGGCAAGCATCCCTGTGGCCCTGGTATAACTGATTCGTAACAGATAAACAAAACGCTTCCATCCTTTTAACAGAGCCAGGCGCAGAAACCAGTCCGTATCCAGGGTTATGCCGCGCGGATAGGGCAGAAGGGTGTAGAACCAGGCAGGAACCCAGCCGAAAACCAGGCATATCAGAGCCGAGGCTGCCATCACACCCAGAGCTGAACCCTTCGGATCTGATACATGCTCTGATTCTGGCCCTGATGCTAACGTTGATGCCGAATTGATCTTGTGTGTGTCTGAAGGTGCAAAAAGAGCAAGCCAGGGGAAACGTACCCCGGCATTGAACACCACCGCAGCCGAGCATATCAGCATAAGGGCCCAGATGAGGCCCAGGTCGGCATCGGCGAGCCCCGTCAGGATTAAGGACTTGGTGATAAAGCTCGAGGTGAATGGAACCCCCATACTTGCTGCGGCTCCGATACCGATACACACAGTGGTTTTGGGCATGCGCCGCCATAAATCGCCACCCAGTTCGGTCGCACTGGTGGTGCCCAGCTGGCGTAGAATGGTTCCTGCACCCATAAGCAGGGTCATTTTATACAGAATATGCGCTGCGGCATGGGCATGCGCCCCGTTAAGGGTGGCGTGGGTCCCCACACCGACGGCCACCAGCATGAAACCCACCTGATTGACAATACTGTATGCCAGAATCCGGCGGATATCGTGCTCGAGCAGGGCATATACAATGCCGTAAAATGCCATGAAGATCCCCACCGGAATCAGGATACCTTCTCCTGCAAATGCACTCAGGAGCACAAACACCGCAGTTTTGGTGGTGAAAGCGGAGAGAAACACCATTCCCGAGGCACTTGCCTGCGGATATGCGTCCGCTATCCAGAACGAAAACGGTGGTGCACCGGCGTTGAGGAGGATGCCGGCCAGAATCAGCCAGTAGGCGTAGCCGCCGGGTTGCAGGGGCCCGAGTTCCATGCTGGACCCTGTAGCGGCGAGGGCACTCAGTCCGGCGAGGAGTAATACTCCACCCCCGAGGTGGATAAACAGATAGCGCATCCCTGCACGC
>JAIVHC010000167.1 GCA_020201305.1 Geobacteraceae bacterium | reverse complement strand
TACGGCGTTACGGCGTTTTTTCAGGCCCTCGACATACCTGATGTATGCCTTCGCCCCTGAAAAACCACCAGGCCTTGTAGGTCGAAATTTTTGCTTAGCCATCTGATTTTGTGCTTTCTGCGAAAGCATCAACGTTGAGTGGTTCGCAGGTGACTTTGCCTTTTAAGCGGGATTAGTATTTGACTCCCGTTTTGCCAATCTGATAGATTGCTGCGCCGGCGCGAAGTAGCCGTCCAATTGTGTGTAGCATGGCTGTACGGAGTTGGGTAACTTTTCTCGCTTCAGTTGCTTTGCAGTCCCTTTTGACCAATCCCACGATTTCATCTTCTAAACAAGGAGCCGCACGTGGCCAACAGAATAGTAATTGACGAAGAGCTGTGTAAGGGGTGTGGACTGTGCGCTGTTGCCTGCCCACATGATCTTATTGAAATGAGTATAAAGCTGAACAAACACGGATTTCTTCCTGCAGTGATAAGTGCGGATGCCATGTTGCGCTGTACCGGATGTACTTTTTGCGCCCAGGTGTGCCCCGATGTGGCGATTGAAGTGTACCGTGAGAAAAAGGCCTGAGCTGTTGACGATAAGCACTAAAGTTGGTGTTAGTGCCAGCTACAGATGGAGGAAGGTGTGACCAAACGATTATTTGTAAAGGGTAACGAAGCGGTAGCGATGGGTGCTCTTGAGGCCGGATGTCGTTATTACTTTGGTTATCCTATAACGCCACAGAGCGATATCCCCGAGTATATTTCGCGTGAGATGCCCGCCCTGGGGGGAGAATTTATTCAGGCCGAGAGCGAGATCGCCTCCATAAATATGCTGTTGGGCGCGAGTGCTTGCGGTGCTCGTGCCATGACGTCTTCTTCCAGTCCTGGAATTTCCCTCAAGCAGGAGGGGATATCTTACATGGCGGGAAGCGAATGTCCGGGTCTGATTGTGAATATCAGCCGGTCAGGTCCGGGCCTGGGTGGGATTGATGCCTCGCAGGCGGATTATTTCCAGGCTACTAAAGGAGGTGGGCACGGTGGATACCACATTATCGTGCTCGCACCCGCATCGGTGCAGGAGATGTACGATCTGACCATGCATGCATTTGATCTTTCCGATCGCTACCGTGTCCCGGCCATGATTCTTGCGGATGCAGTTATCGGTCAGATGAAAGAGGCCCTTGATCCGCATCCGTATAAAGCCCCTGCTGATCTGCCCCCCAAGGACTGGGCTCTTACCGGCTCCGGCACGCGTGAGGTCAACAAGGTGGTTAAATCTCTGTATCTCGGCGTTGGCGAGCTTGAGCAGCACAATCTGAAACTGCATCGCAAATATGCGCAGATGCAGGAACAGGAGGTACGCTGCGAAGGCTACGAGCTCGAGGATGCGCAGTTGGTAGTAACCGCCTACGGTAGTACCGCTCGTATTGCTCACACTGCAGTGCGCATTGCGCGCCGGGAAGGTTATAAAGTGGGGCTGTTGCGTCCCATTACTTTGTTTCCGTTTCCGAAGCAGGCATATCGGGATCACACTGCGAACGGGCAAAAGGTATTGTGCGTGGAGCTCAACACCGGGCAGATGGTGGACGATGTGCGCCTCGCGGTGCCGCAAGCCGAAGTTGACTTTTATGGACGCGCCCCTGGAGCAGGTTCGCTACCTACACCCGAAGAGATTTTTGCACAGATACGTCTCCACTGTGAGGTGCACTGATGAAGACTGAAGAGATGAAACAGGTATTTGCCCGTCCCCAGGCGCTCAATCCGGTGCAGACCCACTTTTGCCCCGGATGTCAGCATGGGGTTATCCACCGCCTGGTGGCGCAGGCCATGGACGCTTTCGATATTCAGGGGCAGACTATCGGGGTAGCCTCGGTAGGGTGCAGTGTGTTTCTGTACGGTTATTTCGGCATCGATGTAATTGAAGCCCCGCACGGGCGTGCCCCTGCAGTGGCCACCGGAGCCAAGCGTGTCCATCCCCGGCGACCCGTGTTTACCTATCAGGGGGATGGTGATCTTGCCGCTATCGGTACCAGTGAGATTCTCCACACCGCCAATCGCGGCGAACCCATCACCGTTATTTTTGTCAACAATACCACCTACGGCATGACCGGTGGACAGATGGCACCCACTACTCTGCCATCCCAGAAGACCAGTACCAGCCCCTACGGGCGTGACGAGTCCAAGGATGGATATCCCATCAAAATGACGGAGATTCTTGCCGGGCTTGAAGGTACCGCATATGCGGCACGCGTAGCAGTGGATACCCCGCAACGTGTCATCCAGGCGGGGAAGGCGATCAAAAAGGCGTTTCAGACCCAGGTGGAGGATAACCGCTTCGCGTTTGTGGAGGTTTTGTCTACATGCCCGACTAACTGGGGCATGAATCCGCTGGAGGCCAATGCCCGTGTGGCTGAAGAGATGATCCCCTATTTCCCTCTGGGCGTTTTTAAAGACGTTTCGGCATAAGGTGAAGAGCATGAATCATGATGTGTTTATGGCCGGTTTTGGCGGTCAGGGTGTGTTGCTTATTGGCAATCTGCTCGCGTATGCGACCATTCTGGAAGGAAACAACGCCTCCTACTTTCCGGCTTACGGAGTAGAGAAGCGTGGCGGGGCGGCAAACTGTACCGTTGTGATGTCCGATGGCGCTGTGGGCTCCCCGGTTGTGGGTGAGCCCGAGGCCGCGCTGCTTATGAACCCCGCAGCTATGGAACAGTTTTACCCGCGGGTGCGAAAAGGGGGCATGGCACTCCTAAACAGCTCTCTGATTGAAGACGACGGTTCCTCCCGTTCTGATCTTACGCTGGTGCGCATCCCTGCGAATGAAATGGCGCTCGAGATCGGGGACTCTCGCCTGGTGAACATGGTAATGCTGGGTGGCTATGTGGAATACAGCAGGGTGGTGGCCCGGGATGCCTTGAAAGAGGCGCTAAAAGAGGTGTTGCCGGAACGTAACCATCGTTTTCTCCCTATGAATCATAACGCCCTTGAAGCCGGAGCGGCATTCGTACGTGAAGCGCTCGCTTGAATGCTACCCTCAAGATCCAAAAAACGCGTTGAGATATCCGTATGCATACAACCAGGGTTGAATTTATAAAGCTCGAACGTCCGCTGCTGGCTCCATGGTTGTGCCGCCTGGCGCAGGAGTTTTTTAGCGCGCGCCAGCGTGTTCTGGTGCTGGTGGAAAACGCTGAGCAGGCGATGGCTTTGGATCGCTATATGTGGGTGTGGGAGAAGGGCTCGTTTGTTCCGCATGTATGGGATAATGGAGCGGTGGACAGTTATGCAGAACCGGTGGTGATAACTACGCGCGAAAGTAACAGTAATGCAGCTCAGGTGTTGGTTACGGCAACCGGATGCAGTATGGAGTTTGCCCGCCGCTTTGCCCATGTGGTGGAGTTTGCCCCCACTTATGCTGATGCTGAAGTAGCCCAGGCGCGCAAACGTTTCGCCCAATGGCGTAAGGACGGTTATGCCCCCTTCATGCGTGCATAGTGGTGAAAACCGGGGTGGCGCTGCCTCTATTATTTGTAGCGGGAAGATGCTGCAATTGGAGAGACAGAGTTGTATTGAGGAACCTGCCGCTCTTGAGGCTCTGCGGCTGTGGCGTATACGCTGTGGCGAAGTGTTTACCCTCCGGGATGGCAGCGGCGTGTTTTTTCGCGCTCGCTTGAAGGAGATGGATGATCAAGGCGCTCTGATAGTCCCTTTTGAGACTATTGATGATCCTGAAGGGGAACTTGAGATCCGCGTGTACCAGGCGCTACCGCAAAAGGAGCGCTTTGAGTGGGTCTTGCAGAAGCTCACTGAAATAGGGGTGAAGCGCATTGTCCCCTTTACCAGTACCCACTCTATTTCAATGCAGGAGCGCGATGCGGCACAGAAAAAATCTCACCGCTGGCCTGAGGTGGTGCGCAAGGCGGCGCGTCAGTGCCGGCGTGCAGCTATCCCTGAACTCGGATCTGTACTGGAGTGGGAGGAGATGCTTGCCGAGTTGGAAGATGTGGAAATCAAGCTTATCCTTGCAGAAAAAAACGGAAGTTGGTCGATGCGTGAAGCCCTCAACCATGCACGTATACAGCAGGTTGCACTCCTGGTGGGACCGGAAGGAGGCTTCAGCGCGGAAGAAATTGAGTGCGCCCGTACTCGGGGTATTTTACCCGTCAGCCTTGGAGCACGAATTTTGCGTACTGAAACCGCAGCACTGGTGGGCGCCACCCTTGTTCAGGGAATAGTAGGAGATTATGCTTGAAGTAAATCGTGCAGATTGGCTCAGCTCTACCGCTGTGGTCCTGGTAGAACCCCAAGGGCCGCTCAATATCGGGGCTGTATGCCGCGCCATGGCAAATTTCGGGTTTCACGATCTGCGCCTGGTCAATCCACACACCGACCATCTGTGCGAGGAAGCGCGGCGCATGGCGGTAAAGGCCGGTTCAATCCTCGAACAGGCACGAATCTATCCCGATCTTAGCCAGGCTTTGGCCGATACCAGCTATGCGTTTGCTACAACAAGACGCTTCGGACGTTACCGCGATGATTTTGTTCATCCCGCTCAGGTTGGTGAGGTGCTGGCTGAACTTGATACGGGTGCCCCGGCTGCATTGGTGTTCGGACGCGAGGATCGCGGTCTTCTTACCGAAGAGCTCGATCTGTGCCAGCGTTTTATTACCATCCCCACCAGTGATGAACTCCCCTCCATGAATCTGGCGCAGGCGGTATGCCTATGTGTGTACGAACTGGCCGGAGCACGCGCACGCAGTGCAGGGAAGGGCACAGGTGTGCGTAGTTTCGCCGACAACGCAACAGTTGAGGCTATGTTTACCCACATGCGCACTTCTCTGACCCGCGCCGGATATCTGGATGAAAGCAATCCGAATCATATATTGCGCAGTTTCCGGCGTATCTTTGGTAAGAATGGTCTTACAGAGCGCGATGTGCGTATTTTGCGCGGATTGTGGAGCCGGATTGACTGGCTCAACGCTCAACTCGATACGGTATTGCATGAACACGATAACAGTGGAAGAGACAGTGATGTTTGAATTACCTGAACCCCAGACCCTCCCCAATGGTCTTAAACTCGATTATTCTGATGTGACCGAACGTTATTACGGCGATTACTACCATGTGTGCATTAAGGTAAAGTGTGCGCTGCCACACGAGGAGCATGCACACTGGCATCTGTTTAAAAAGCTTGAGAGGGCGGGAGTGAATTCAGCGAAACTGGATGATGCCAAGCAGGATCTGCTGGATGGCTTTACCCGCCTGATTCTTCCCTATCTGCAGCGTGGAGACTTTCCCGAGCGCTTTACTGAAGCTAAAAGAAAAAAGCGCCTCCAGGTATCGTGATCCGCATCTACTCTTCACAACGCGGTACCGCACTTGTCCAAAAATTGCTGTTGCGCCTCGGGGGTACCATTTATGCCGCATAGCACTCCTTGCACAACCCATGCTGTCACCGAGATAGAGACCCTGATTCACGGGGGAAGTGGTCTCGGCCGCGCACCCGATGGACGCGCGGTTTTTGTGCCATACACTGTCCCCGGTGATCAGGTTCGCTATCGCATCAGGCGCGAATACAAACGCTATATCAAGGCAGATCTGGTGGAAGTGCTCCGCCCGGCAGAGGCAAGAGTTGCAGCGCCGTGTCCCTATTTTGGAATCTGTGGCGGGTGTGACTGGCACATGCTCAGTTATGCGGATCAGTGTGAGTGGAAGCAGCAGCTTCTGCGTGAGAGCCTGATTCACACGCTTGGAGAGGGTGCGGACCAGGTGCTTGATACGTTCTTGCCAGCTCCGGTACATATGGGATATCGGTGTCGGGCGCAGTTGAAGTGCGCCGAGATGGATGGCATTTTTCATCTGGGGTTTTACCGCCCCGTTACCCATGAAGTGGTTGATATTGAGTGCTGTCCAGTGTTGCATCCGCGCCTGAGCGCACTCCTGAAGCCTTTGCGAGAGTTATTGCAGCGCAGTCGCTACGCCTCCGGCGTCAGTCAGATTGAGGTTGGCGTAGATGATGCCGGCCATGCGCGCCTCCTGTTTCACTATTACTCAAAGAATTTTGCTGCCTTTGCGGAGTGGTTAGCCCAATGCACCTCAGAGTGGGATGCGGCAATCCAGGTGCTTCGTGTTGCCCCCGGGAGGAGCGCCGCTGAGCCGATCTGCGTAAGAGGTAAGCGAGAACTCACCTTCAGTCCCGGTGATCCGCAATTGCAACTCAAATACGGACCGCAGGATTTCTGCCAGGTAAATCTGGCCCAGAACCGTGCGCTGGTTGCGCAGGTGCTTGAGTTGGCAGGGGTTGATGCCCATACCACCGTGTACGATCTGTACTGTGGTGTGGGAAACTTCGCTCTTCCGCTCGCGCTGCGTGCCGGATTAGTAGTAGGAGTTGAAGCCAATGCAGGAGCGATTAAGAGAGCAACCCAAAACGCCCGGACCCACAATTTACGCAATACGCGGTTTTTCCCCGCGGATGTAGCCCACTTTCTAACTCGCCACGGTACCGGTCAGCCGGAGCCTGATGTGGTCGTACTTGACCCGCCACGTGCCGGAGCCAAGCAGGTGGTGACGCAGCTGGGAACAACCAAAACTAAGCGTGTAGTGTATATTTCCTGCGATCAGCACACCCTGTTGCGCGATATCAGGCTTTTGGCTCAATCCGGATTTGAGTTGCGCTATATGCGCGGAGTGGACATGTTCCCCTACACGCATCACTGCGAAGTGGTGGCCCTCCTAACCCGTATCTGAAGGCTCTTGCCCGTGGGGGGATATTTTCCTTGAGTCTGTTATGCTGATGTGTTAGTCTCCACGCGTTTAACGTCTTCTTTCTTGTTTGCGTAATTAGAAGTGAGCCCAAAGCTCACTTTTTTTATTGCAATAAATTCGGCAATAAATTCAGCCTATTAAGCCTCAGATACGAGAGACTTTTGTTGATCCGTGGATCAAATTGTTCTTAGATCAATATGAGGGACTAAATTGAACATAATGCAGGGTTTTGTATGTCTACAGAAAGTGTGGAAAAACAGGTAGAAGAGCTGGCAGCTCCGATTGTTTCCGAGTTCGACCTGGATCTGGTGGACATTGAATATCGCCAACAGGGGCGTGAGTGGCTATTGTGTCTGTATATTGACAAGGCTGGGGGAGTCACCCTTGATGATTGCGCCCACTTCAGCCGCGAGCTCAGCACCTTGTTGGACGTTGAAGATGTTGTGCCTACGGCCTACCGCCTTGAAGTATCATCTCCGGGTTTGGACCGACCCTTGAAAAAAATGGATGATTTTCGGCGTTTTGCAGGAGCGGTAGTCAAAATAAAGATGCGTTCTCTGGTAGATCCGGATGCACGCGGGTATACGCGCAAGACTTTTGTCGGGGTCCTGCATGGTCTGGAAGGTGAGAATGTGGCTGTAGAACAGAGCGACAGTGCCGGGGGCAAAGTACTGCTACCGTTGCAGGATATAGACAAAGCAAATATTGAACCGCAGTTTTGATGGCGTCGCAAAAAGTCCGGCCTACGGCGTTACGGCGTTTTTTCAGGACCTCGACACACCAGATGTATGCCTTCGCCCCTGAAAAACCACCAGGCCTTGTAGGGCGAAATTTTTACTTAGCCATCTTATGACTTTTTGCGAAAGCATCAGTTTTAGTTCGGATTTTATTTATCAAATTGAATACGGCATTCTTCATCGGTCGGCGCCATTGGGTACAAAACGCGTCGAGGATGGTGCAATGGCTTTTCACCTTTAGTTTGAAGTTGTGTTGCACGTGCCGTCGCATGGTGTGGCAAAGGCAACACCAGGTATAGGAGAATGAAATGGTTGTAAATCTCAACCACGTGATTGATCAGGTTGTTAAGGATAAGGGAGTTGAGCGAGAGATTCTCGTCGAAGCTCTGGAGTCAGCAGTACTCTCTGCGGCAAATAAAAAGTTTCGCAACACCAGGGATATAGAGGCACATTATAATCCCGAAGTAGGTGAAGTAGAACTCTTTGAGTTTGTGGTTGTAGTAGATGAAGTTCAGGATTCCTATAAAGAAATCGATATCGAAGAGGCCCGGGAGATTGATCCGGATGCTGAGTGTGGCGACTCCCTGGGGATGAAGATGGATTCCAGTGGTTTTAGTCGCATTGCAGCCCAGACTGCAAAACAGGTCATAGTGCAGAAGGTTCGCGAGGCCGAGCGCGAGGGGATCTACAACGAATTCAGTGAACGCATAGGCGAATTGGTTAACGGGATTGTGCGCCGCTATGAGCGAGGGGATATCATTATTGATCTCGGGCGTGCCGAAGCTGTTCTGCCACGGCGCGAGCAGATCCCGCGCGAGAGCTATCGCCAGTCCGATCGGGTGCGCGCGTACATTGCTGATGTACGGATGTCACCCAAAGGACCGCAGATTATTCTGTCCCGTGCTCATCCGCAATTGGTGGTGGAGCTGTTCAAGACTGAGGTGCCGGAGATATCTGAAGGGATTGTGGAGATCGTCTCCTGTTCGCGAGAGCCCGGCAGCCGTGCAAAAATTGCAGTAGTTTCGCACGACCCGGATGTGGATCCAGTTGGAGCATGTGTCGGGATGCGCGGTTCCAGGGTGCAGAACGTGGTCTCCGAGTTACGCAGTGAGAAGATTGACATTGTTCCCTGGTCACCGGATATGGAGGAAACTCCGGATACGGATGTTACCCAGAGCGTAGTTCCGGAAGATGTGGGGCACTTTGTTGAGGATGGAAGACCGGCCCCTGAGCCTTCCGTTGAGGAAGATGCTGATGAGGCCATAACGGCACCGGAGGGCGATTCTGAGTCTGAAAAAGCGAACTAAAGATGAAGAGGTGATACAGCACTATTTAGGACCGCAGCGTAGCTGCATTGTGTGCCGTACAAAGTTGCCGGCGCACGAATTGCTCCGTTTTGTGTGTTCTCCCGATGCAGAGTTGGTGCTCGACTATCGCCATAAGCTGCCGGGGCGGGGGGCTTATACATGCTGCAAACCCTCCTGTTATGCCAAGGCTCTCGATACGCATGCTTTTGCACGGGCATTTAAACGCCCCTGTAAACCTGCATCTATCCATGTTATTGTACAACAATTGCGCACCCAGGTGCTGGCCAAGGTTGTATCCCTGTTAGGGATGGCACGCAAGTCCGGCATAGCAGTGAGTGGGCAGCAGGCTATATTGCATGCATTGCGGCGACCGCGCGAGGTTGCATGGGTGCTGATTGCTGACGATATGGCACCTGCAGCGGCGGAGAAATTCCAGCGCCAGGTGCATGAAATCAGTGTAATGCGTGGTATTGACAAGCAAATATTGACTCAGGCCCTGGGAAGTGGAGAGCGCAGCGCTGTTCTGCTGAAGAAAAGTCCGCTTGCTCAGGCGCTAAAACGTGAGTTGCAACGATATGTAGATGTGATGGGGGAAGTTTGATGGCGAAAATAAGAATTTACGAGTTGGCGCAGCGTCTGGGTCTGGGTAATAAAGAGCTGCTCAAGCGACTGCGCGATAAAGGTGTTGAAGCAAAAAGCCATATGAGTGTTATTGACGAAGATACGGTCAGGGAATTTGAAGAAAATACCCCCAGCTCTGGTGCGGAGCAGCAGGAAACTATTGCTGAAGAGCGCATTAGTACCGGGCTGATTCGGAGGCGCCGGAAACCTCAGCCCCCTAAAGATGAGGTTGAGAAGGCAGCTTCTGCTCCGGAAGCGTCTCAGAGTGGGAAAAAGGATGGTGAAACCGATACCCGACCGGCATCTTCTGTTCCTGATGCACAACAGGATAGCGAGAGCGCTGCAACGGTGAAACAGACTTCTGCAGTTGCACCGCACCAGACAGATGGCGCAGTAGACACGGCGGATGCTGAGGAACAAAAACCTGAAACAGCCTCGACTCCTTCGGTGAAGGGGACAGATACAAGCAAAGATGCTGCGGCGCAAACGCTCGATTCTGAGGAGCATGAAGCCGCGAAGCCTTCTGGTCCTGAACCTCCTGCCACCGCCAAACGCAATGCTCCCACCAGACATGTGGCATCCATTGTATCTGATTATAAAAGTGAGCAGAAGCCACAAGGAGCCACGAGTAAAACCGGAGCCAAGATTCTCGGACATGTGGATCTGCCGAAATCTGCCATGCGCCACGATCAGCGCGGAGGACGCAAACCCGCTCCGGCTGATAAGCGCAAGACCCATGGTGGTGCTCGCCCCACAACCGGTGCTCGTCCCGCATCCGGAGCTCGTCCCGAAGGAGCACCTGCTGCTGGTTCCAGGGCTCCCGGTCCCAAGGCCCCCGGTTCCAAGGCTCCTACATTTGTTGACGTCCCGGTAGATCCAGATAGTGACAAGGGGCGTGATCAGCGCCGTAGAAAGAAAAAGTCCAAAGGGGCTAACGATTACGCTGAGGGCACAGGGGGCAAGAAGCGTGAGCGCGTAGAGGTTTACAAGCCGGATCGGATGGGGCGCAACCGTAAGGGCAGGAAAAATCAGCAGCCTTCGCGCCAGACCGAGATTACTGTGCCCAAGGCAATCAAGCGCAAGATTCGCATTAGTGATGTGATCACTGTGGGTGAACTTGCAAAGCGTATGGGTGTAAAAGCCAACGACCTTATCAAAGAGCTCATGCGTCAGGGTAGCATGGTGACCATTAACCATCCCCTCGATTTTGAATCTGCGGCTATTCTCGCAGCAGACTTCAATTACGAAGTGGAAAACGTAGCATTTGATGAGGGAAGTGTATTGGGGACTGACGATGACATCTCTATAGAAGATGACAGTTCATCCGCCAATTCCATTGAGCGACCCCCTGTAGTTACCATTATGGGGCACGTAGACCATGGCAAGACGAGCCTGCTGGATGCTATTCGCAGCGCGCATATCGCGGATGATGAAGCGGGTGGAATTACCCAGCACATCGGTGCTTACGATGTCCAGGTTAACGATAAAACTATATCCTTTCTGGATACACCCGGGCATGAGGCTTTTACCGCCATGCGTTCACGCGGTGCGCAAGTAACCGATATTGTTATTCTGGTTGTAGCTGCAGATGACGGAGTTATGCCGCAGACCCGTGAGGCTATCAGCCACTCCAAAGCTGCCGGGGTGCCCATCATAATCGCGGTAAATAAGATGGACAAGCCGGGTGCGAACCCTGAGCGCGTAAAGCAGGAGCTTACAGAGTTTGAACTGGTTCCAGAGGACTGGGGCGGTGATACCATCTTTGTCGAAGTTTCTGCGAAACAGCGCACCAATCTGGATTCACTTCTCGAAATGGTATTGCTCCAGGCTGAAGTGCTGGATCTGAAAGCTGATCCCACCAAGCGCTGTCGCGGTACTATTGTTGAAGCACGTCTGGATAAAGGCCGTGGCGCAGTAGCTACAGTGCTGGTGCAGGATGGTACCCTTAAGATAGGTGATCCGATAGTAGCAGGGTTGCATCAGGGGCGCGTGCGCACCATGATTAACGATCGTGGCGAGCAGGTGAAGGAGGCGGGGCCTTCTATCCCTGTCGAAGTAACCGGACTACAGGGTGTTCCCGAAGCTGGTGATAATATAAATGCCGTAGAGAGTGAGAAGCTTTCCAAAGAGGTTGCGCAGCACCGTCAGCATAAGAGCAGGGAAATCGAGCTCGCGAAGAGCAGCCGCCTTTCTCTGGATCAGCTCTATGCACGGATTAAAGAGGGCAACGTTGAAGAGCTCAAGGTTATCATCAAGGCCGATGTTCAGGGCTCAGTCGAAGCGCTTAAGGAGGCCCTGGTTAAGTTGTCTACCAGCACCTGCCGACTCACGGTAGTGCATACTGCCGTAGGCGGGATTAAAGAGAGCGATGTCTCTCTGGCTGCCGCTTCCGATGCGATTATCCTCGGTTTCAGCGTGCGCCCTGAGCCTAAAGCAGCAGCTATGGCTGAAAATGAAAGGGTGGATATTCGCCTCTACAGTATCATCTACGATGCCGTCTCCGATGTAAGAAGTGCTATGGAAGGGTTGCTACCCCCGACCTTGAAGGAAAAATATCTCGGACGTATTGACGTGCGCGAGACTTTCCATGTTTCCAAAGTTGGAACCATTGCCGGATGTATTGTCCAGGATGGTATTGCACGTAGAAATTCTCTTGCACGTCTGGTACGCGATAACGTCGTGGTCTGGGAGGGGAAGCTCAGTTCCCTGAAGCGATTCAAGGAAGATGCAAAAGAGGTGAAAACCGGCTACGAGTGCGGTATCGGGCTGGAGCGCTATAACGATATCAAGGTAGGCGATGTTATCGAGACCTATGAAATCATAGAAACAAAAACAGAGCTGTAGGAGTTATTCTTGGGAACAACGCAACGTTCATACAGGGTAGGGGAGCAGATTCAGAAGGAGATCTCTGATTTGCTCCTGCGTGGGGTGCGCGATCCACGTGTCGGGTTTGTCACCATCACGTCGGTGGATGTAACCACCGATTTGCAGCACGCCCGCATCTACTATACCACCTTCAATCCGGAAGAGACCGATGAGAATCAGCGTGAAGAGACCCGCAAAGGGTTGCAGAGCGCTACAAGCTATCTGCGTTCCGAGTTGGGGAAACGCCTCAAATTGCGCCGCGTTCCAGAACTGACCTTCAGATACGATCAGTCAACTGAGTATGGCAATCACATTGAAAGTCTCCTGCGGAAGATAAATAACGATGGTGAATAATACTGATCCGGGTACCGGGGTAGAGCAGGTAGCAGCAGCAATTCGTGACTCCTCATCGTTTCTGATTGCTGCGCACGAGTCCCCGGATGGCGATGCCATTGCATCTACTTTCGCACTGACTATTGCCCTGCGCGAGATGGGCAAAGATGTAGTGGCTTACAATGTTGATCCGATACCGCAGAAACTCAGATTTTTACCCGGCGCGGATACCCTGGTAAATCATGTGGCAGAGCAAACGCGTTACGATGTTGGGATTGTCCTCGATGCAGGTGAGTTGCGCCGTGCCAAAATTGATGTAATCGGGATGTGCGGGATAAGCATCAATATTGACCATCACCCGTATTCCGAAGACTTTGGCGATATTTACTGTGTTGATACTGGCGCGAGTGCTACAGCGGTTATGATCTATCGCATCCTCAAGCATCTGGATCATCCTGTTTCTGTGGCAGTGGCAGAGAATATCTATACCGCAATACTCTCCGATACCGGCTCATTTCGCTACAGTAGTGCCAATTCCGAGGCTTTTTGTGTAGCCGGGGAGATGGTTGGCTGCGGTGTCGATCCATGGAAGGTTGCCGGAGGTTTGTATGAAAGCCAGGAAGAAGAGCGCTTGCGTCTCCTGGCTAAATCCCTTGCTACCCTGCAGATATCCGCGTGTGGCCGTGTAGCTGCGATTTACGCCACAGAGCAGATGTTCGCAGAGGTTGGCGCCGGGCCGGAGCTTGCAGATAGTTTTGTTAACTATCCCCGCTCCATTCATGGCGTGGAGGTCGCAGTATTTCTGCGCGAGATTGGCCCTGATTCGTACAAGCTCAGCATGCGGTCCAAAGGCTCGGTTGATGTAGGAGCGCTTGCACGCGAGCTGGGCGGCGGTGGGCATCGTAATGCTGCCGGAGGTGAAGTTAGCGGGAGCGTCGAACAGGTCGTGGCGGATGTGTTTAAACGTCTACACCCTCTTCTTCCCTGATTATGCACGGATTTTTAGCTCTGGATAAACCAGAAGGGATTAGTTCTCACGCTATGGTGCAAGCGGTGCGTCGTGCATGCGGAACCCGAAGAGTGGGGCATGCTGGCACACTCGATCCTATTGCTACCGGGGTATTGCTTGTCGGTATCGGTCATGCAACGCGCCTAATCGAATATCTTACAGCGCAACGCAAATCATATCGTGCCACTATGCGCCTCGGGATGATAACTGATTCTCAGGATATAACCGGCTCAACCCTGGAAACCAGAGATATTCCGCAAATAACCCATGAGCAGTTGAAGACGGTATGTGCTGAATTTGAAGGTGAAATTGACCAGGTTCCGCCCATGTTTTCAGCCCTCAAGAAAAACGGAATTCCACTTTATCGTCTCGCCCGCAAAGGCGAGGAGGTGGAGCGGCAGAAGCGGCAAATCAATATATACAGAATTTCACTTGATGCACGCAAGGGTGATGATGTTGTGCTCGATGTTGAGTGCTCTAAGGGTACCTATATCCGTACCCTGTGTCACGATATCGGTCTTAAACTTGGGTGTGGTGCATGCATGACGCAATTGCGCCGTACAGGTAGTGGTAACTTTACCAGCGCGGATCTTACAAATATCGAAATGTTGCGTAATGGCAATTTTACGGTTATGTCTCCAGTTGAGGGTTTGGCTCATCTGTCGCAGTTGCAATTGAATCCTGAGGGAAGAGAGCGACTGCGCAACGGGATCCCTCCGCAGGCGCAGCACATAAGTTGTATGGACGAGACAGATCGGAATGCACAGCTGGTTCTGTTGTGTGATGCCGGGAAACTGATAGCGGTAGCAAGCCCCGATTTTACGCACCAGCAGGAACCTCGCGGCGACTTTAAGCTCCACAAGGTATTTCCAGACGGGATCTGACCCCTTGCCCTGATGTGAGGTCATGCCACCTCTTTCGGAGCAATAATTTCAGTCTCAGGTTCGAGTCGGTATTGCCGCTGGGTAAAAGCTGTGTTATAAACCACCACTGCGAAGGAGAATGCGCTTTACAGTGAGCAGTTGATGTGTTAAGAACACTTTGTATTTCACTAGGTTAACCGGGATTCCGGATTTTAAAGCTTGAAAGGAGATGCCACAGTGCTGGCCACAGAAAAAAAACAGGAAATTATTAAGGAATTTCAGACCCAGGAGGGTGATACCGGTTCTCCTGAGGTTCAGGTTGCGTTGTTGTCGAAGCGGATTACTGAACTGACTGACCATTTCAGAACCCACAAAAAAGATCACCATTCACGCAGGGGCCTGCTTAAAATTGTAGGTCAGCGTCGTCGTCTTCTTGACTACCTGAAGAAAAAGGATGTTGAGCGCTATCGCAGCTTGATTTCCCGTCTGGGTATCAGACGTTAGTAAGAATGTAGGGTGTGGCAGTCTTCCCTGAGGTGGGCTGCCACATTATAAGCCGGGGCAATGGAGGATGACCGGAGAAAGGTTCTGACCGCAGGGGTGTGCCGCAGACATCCCCTTACGGTCCGCATCTTTCTCAGGCCAACCTCCGGCAGCCCTTTTTTTTTAAGTACGCGCAATACATGCAGAACTCATAAGTTCTGCGCAGGAGAAACACATGAGTTATCAGAAAGTAGAAGTTGAGTTTAACGGCAAGCCTCTCACGATTGAAACCGGTAAAATGGCACGCCAGGCTGATGGTGCCACGGTAGTAACCTATGGTGAGACCAAAATTCTATGTACCGCGGTTTCAGACAAAACAATGCGCCCGGGGCAGGCGTTTTTCCCACTGGTGGTCAATTACCAGGAGAAATTCTACGCCAGTGGCAAAATACCCGGATCTTTCTTTCGCCGTGAGCGTGGGGCCACTGAACGTGAGACCCTGATCTGCCGCTTGATTGACCGTCCCATGCGTCCGCTGTTCCCCAAAGGGTACATGAATGAGACCCAGATCATGCCGACAGTTATCTCAGCAGACTGTATTAATGATCCGGATACCCTTTCAATTCTCGCTGCATCCGCTTCGGTTACCGTATCCGACATTCCGTTTGCCGGGCCCATCGCTGCAGTGCGCGTAGGTCGGGTTGAGGGTGAATTTATTGCCAACCCCACCATCGAACAGATCGAGCAGAGCGATATCGAAATTGTGGTTGCCGGTTCGCGCGATGCCATCATGATGGTTGAAGGCGAGGCTGATCTGGTAAGTGAGGATGAAATGCTCGAAGCGGTGTTCTTCGGACATCGCTCCATCCAGCCTCTGATCGAGATGCAGGAAAAATTGCAGCAGCAGGTTGGAGTAACCAAGCGCGAGTTCAATGTTCCCGAAGTGGACGCTGAACTTGAGAAAAGGGTTACCGAGTCCAGCGAAACACAGATTGCTGAAGCGGTAAAATTGCAGGATAAGCAGGACCGCTCTGCAGCCCTGAGTGCGAATCGTGATCGGGTTCAAGAGCTGTTTGCAGAGGAATTTCCCGAGCGTGAAGGTGAGATTTCTTCGATTCTCGGAAGTATTGAAAAGCGCGTGGTGCGCCAGATGATCCTGCGGGATCACATCCGCATTGATGGACGTGATATGCAGACCATTCGGCCCATTACCGCCGAAGTTGGTATACTGCCCCGCGCCCACGGTAGCGCACTGTTCACCCGTGGCGAAACCCAGGCGCTGGTTGCATCCACTCTGGGTACCGCAAGTGATGACCAGCGTATAGATAACGTGCAGGGGATGGATTTCAAGAAGTTTATGCTCCACTACAACTTCCCTCCGTTCTGCGTAGGCGAAACCAGCATGCGTCTGTTCCCCGGTCGCCGCGAAATAGGACATGGCATGCTTGCAGAGCGCTCTGTTTCCAAAATACTGCCTTCGTTTGACGATTTCCCTTACACCATTCGTATCGTGTCGGATGTCCTGGAATCCAACGGTTCTTCCTCTATGGCCTCAGTATGCGGCGCATCGATGTCTCTGATGGATGCCGGGGTTCCGGTGAAGAATCCAGTTGCCGGTATTGCCATGGGCCTGGTTAAAGAGGGCGATGACGTTGCCGTGCTTTCCGACATCCTCGGGGATGAGGATCATCTCGGGGATATGGACTTCAAGGTTACCGGTACTGAGGAGGGCATTGCCGCCCTGCAGATGGATATAAAGATTGACGGTGTCACCCGCGATATCATGCATACCGCCCTTGAGCAGGCGCGGGAAGGACGTCTGCATATTCTGGGTAAAATGGCTGATGCTATTTCCGGGTCCCGTGCCGACCTTTCTCCCTATGCTCCACGTATTACCACGGTCTATGTGAAGCCGGAACAGGTACGTACTATTATCGGTGCCGGGGGCAAAACCGTACGTGGTATCATTGAGGCCACAGGCTGCGGTATCGATATTGAGGATGACGGACGCATCAATATCTCCTCCGCCGACGGCGAGGCAGCTGTAGCGGCTGCGCGCATGATCAACGAACTGACCCAGGAAGCCCAGGTTGGCAAGATCTATGAGGGTACCGTGAAAAAAATTATGGACTTCGGTGCTTTTGTGGAGATTTTTGCCGGTACTGATGGTCTGGTACATGTCAGTGAACTCGCCAAGGAGCGTGTCCGCAATGTGACTGATGTCCTCAATGAGGGCGATGCAGTAAAGCAAAAATTTCGACCTACAAGGCCTGGTGGTTTTTCAGGGACGAAGGCATACATCTGGTATGTCGAGGTCCTGAAAAAACGCCGTAACGCCGGAGGGCGGACTTTTTGCGACGCCATCAGTAATGAGGTAAATACCGGAATAAGTGCAATATACGTTTTTAAAATGTAATTGTGTTTAGAGATGGTGCTTCTGGAGTCCCTGTCATCTTGTGCTAAGATGTACAGGGACTTTTTAGTTATGCCACTTTGTTTTAAGGTTCATTGCAGGTAAATCGGTGCAAGTATTTATCATGAGGGGCCATGATTCGAAGATCTGTATTGAAAAATGGAATTCGTATTCTCACCGAAGAATTACCCCACACTGAATCGTTAAGCATGGGGCTTCTTATCGGACGTGGCTCTCGGCATGAACACGCACAAGAGCTGGGAATTACCCACTTTATTGAACATATGCTGCTGAAATCCGGTGATGCAGAATCGGCGCTAGGTCTGGCAAAGAAAATCGATACCATCGGTGGTCCTCTCAATGCTTTTACCGGACGTGAATACAGCTTTATCCATCTACATACGATTGCGGACAAATTTCCTATTGCGGCCTCACTCCTCGGCAGATTACTCCACGATGTGAATTTCAGTAATACGGCTGTGGAGCACGAACGCCAGATCATCCTCCACGAGATAAACCACCTGTATGAGGATGGAAGCGAATATATACACGATCTTTTTTCGCGCACCTTCTGGGACACATCTAGCCTGGGTAACCCGGTAACGGGAAGTCTCGACTCTGTAGCTCGCCTGGATGCTCTACGCCTTGAACAATTCTATCGCCATGAATATCTTAACTCTTGTTTGACAGTAGCTGTTGCGGGCAATGTCTCTCACGCGGCTGTGGTTGCTGCATTTGAACCCATCATGGAGCACATGAAACCGTGTGCACTGGTGCAAGAATCCAGCGCGATAGTCACGCATAAAACTGTAGCGTTGCATCCCCGCACGGATTCGCGTGCTCAAATATGCTTTGGTTTCCCTGCGTTGAATCAAAAGGATCCACGTCGGTTTGCCGCGATCCTTCTAGATGCGATATGGGGCGGCGGGATGAGTTCCAGGATCTTCCAACGCATCCGCGAAAAACACGGCTGGGCGTACAATCTGTATAGCTATCTCAACACCTACAGCGACAGTGGAGCGATGGTGACTGCGGTTGAAACAGATAAATCCCATGCTTTACAGGTGCTAGAGGCACTGTGTGATGAAGCGGATACTTTTGTAGCCCATGGAGTCACCCAGGATGATCTGGAGGCTTCACGTCAATTGTTACAAGTTAGATTCAAGATGGGACTGGACAGTACCCATGTGCGTATGGAGCGTCTAGCTATGAATGATTTTTACCGCAATGAATATACCGAGGCAAATGAATTACTCCACGCATTGGAACACGTAAGTGTGCAGGATGTGCAGAGCCTGGGAGCTGATTTGATGCAGGACAAGTATCTGGTTGCGTGTGTGCTTGGCGATGTTGACACCGCTGACGGGGCCCTGCACAATGTTAGACTCAAACATTGATGGAGATCTTACAACTAACTTAAGCAGGGAAGATATCGGGTGAATAGAGTAGACGTTGAGATTAAAAAGCTGTATCCAGACAGTGTGGTGCCCACATATAAAACCGAACTTGCTGCCGGGATGGATTTGAGTGCTTACATTGAGGGTTCATTGCGTCTCGCTCCGGGAGAGCGCGCCCTCGTAGATACGGGAATTGCCATCGCGCTCCCCGCGGGATTTGAGGCACAGGTGCGGCCCCGTTCCGGCTTGGCTCTCAAGCACGGCATAGGGCTGGTAAACAGCCCAGGAACCATTGATGCAGATTATCGCGGCGAGATCAAAGTTGTACTTATAAATCATGGCGATGCTGATTTTGAGGTCAACAATGGAGACCGAATTGCACAGTTGGTAGTTGCTTCTGTTTCCAGAGTTGAGTGGCACCAGGTCGCTGAATTGGACATCACCCTGCGCAATGGCGGGGGCTTTGGCCATACCGGAGTGCAGCATTAACCCGGGCACGCGTACTGCAGGTAACTTTATCCTCCAGAATAGAAAGAGTCATGAAACAGAGATCCCTCCAAACATATCCGTGTAAATACACCTTCAAGGTTTTTGGAACTGTGAGTGTACAAGAGCAACTCTCACAGGAGGTAGAAACTGCAGTGACCAAAGTGGTAGAGATTTCTGCTGCGAGTATCAATCACCGCAGCAGCAGTGCAGGGAAATATTTTTGTATCTCAGTGAATGCTTTGCTCGAGAGTGAAGACCAACGCCGCAGGATTTATACCCTGCTGCAGCAATTGGAAGGAGTCAGGTACATACTATGATGTTGACAATTAATCCGCACAACCCGCAGCAACGCCTCATCGACCGGGTAGTTGAGTGTCTGAGTAAAGGAGGGGTTATTGTATATCCCACGGATACAACCTACGGCATGGGATGTAATATCTATAATAAAAAGGGAATCGAGAAAATCTATCAGATCAAGCAAAGAGATAAGCGCAAGCCCTTTTCGTTTATCTGCCCTGATCTCGCCACTATTGCCGGCTATGCCAATGTGAGCAACAATGCGTTTAAGATAATGAAGCGCCATCTGCCCGGTCCCTATACCTTTGTACTCGAAGCTACCCGTGAGGTGCCCGAATTACTTGTGACCAAACAGCGCACCGTAGGGGTGAGGATGCCGGATAATAATATTGCCCTGGAGATAGTGCGTCAATTGGGACATCCTTTGGTAACCACTAGCGCTAACGTTACCCAGCAACAGACCTTTGAAGATCCGAGTCTGATAGATGATGAGTTCGGATCCCGGTTGGATATGGTAGTGGATGGAGGAAAGCTCAGTGGCGAACCATCGACGGTTATAAGTCTCATAGATGAAGAGATTGAGGTGTTGCGCCATGGCTGTGGGGATATTTCTTGGATCAAGTAGTTTTCGGTACCGTTTAGTTACCCTGAAGTATTTTAGGCTTGATGAAAATGTAACACACACGCTAAACTAGGATATGCACGTAAAGGTTGTCGGAAATTGATGACCAAAGTGCGACAGCGATAGAGGTTCCAGCCTCTGGAGCCATGAGCCCTGTTCCACTCCTCCTCCGGAACAGGGCTTTTTTTGCGCCTTAAGTGTTACGCATAAAAAAACAGCCGGTGAGTGTATAACGCTCACCGGCTGTTCAGGTTCAACCTCTATCTGGTCGGGATATGCCTAGATTCCCAACTCCTTGAAGAAGTCGTTGCCTTTGTCATCCACCAGGATAAAAGCGGGAAAATCTACCACTTCAATTTTCCACACAGCTTCCATGCCGAGGTCTTCAAAGTCGAGGCATTCTACGCTTTTGATGTTGTATTCTGCCAGAGCTGCTGCAGGCCCTCCTATGGAGCCGAGGTAGAAACCACCGTGCTTTTTGCACGAATCGGTAACCTGCTGCGATCGATTGCCCTTCGCAATCATGATCATGGATGCTCCGCGTGACTGAAGCATATCCACATACGGATCCATGCGCGCCGCAGTAGTCGGACCGAAGGAACCAGAAGGCTTCCCTTCCGGAGTTTTAGCAGGACCGGCATAGTAGATGGGGTAGTCTTTCAGATATTGCGGCAGCTCTTCACCGCGCTCGATAATCTCGCGGAAACGGGCGTGTGCAATATCGCGGCCGACAATAATGGTGCCGTTAAGGGCCAGCTGGGTCTTGATGGGGTACTTGGACAGCTCCTCCCGAACCTCATCCATGGAGCGATTGAGATCGACGCTAACCACTTCAGGGCGCTGACCACGGCTTTCCTTGGAAAGCAGGCGTGCCGGATTGTCATCCATCTGCTCCAACCAGATTCCATCCTTATTGATCTTGGCTTTGATGTTACGATCTGCGGAACATGACACAGCGAGACCGATGGGGCATGATGCTCCATGACGACTGCTGCGGATTATGCGCACATCGTGGGCAAAATACTTGCCGCCGAATTGCGCCCCGATTCCCAAACCTTCGGCGCGCTCCTGAAGTTCTTTTTCCAGTTCCACATCGCGGAATGACTGCCCGAGTTCATTTCCTTGGGTGGGAAGTTCGTCGTAGTAGCCCGTGGAAGCAAGCTTTGCCGTTTTCAGGCATGTTTCCGCACTGGTGCCACCGATGCAGAAGGCAATATGATACGGAGGGCATGCCGCAGTGCCAAGGGATTTCATTTTCTCAACCAGCCAGTCAACCAAAGAGTTCTTGTTGATCGTCGCCTTGGTCTCCTGGTACAGATAGGTTTTATTGGCGCTACCCCCACCCTTGACGACAAAGAGGAACTTATACTCATTGCCCTCGGTTGCCATCAGATCAATCTGTGCAGGAAGGTTGCATTTGGTGTTTACTTCATCGTACATGTTGAGCGGGGCATTCTGAGAGTAACGCAGGTTTTCTTCGGTGTAGGTCTTGTATACTCCGGCAGAAAGCTGTTCTGCATCATTGCAGCTGGTCCGGACATTCTCCCCTTTTTTACCCACTACTGTAGCGGTCCCGGTGTCCTGGCAGAAGGGCAGCTCGAATTTTGCCGATACCATGGCGTTTTGCAGCATGGCCATGGCAACACCACGATCATTGGCAGATGCTTCAGGATCTGCCAGGATAGCCGCGACCTTTTCATTATGCGCCGGGCGCAGGAGGAAGTTCACTTCACGAAAAGCCTGGTTGGACAAGTACTTCAGCCCCTCGGGGTCAATCTTAAGCACTTCCTGGCCTTCAAAATCGGCAGTACTGACATAGTCTTTCGTCAGCAGGCGGTATTGAGTTTTGTCTTTGCCCAGAGGGAATGGATCCTGATACTTGAATTCAGACATTCTTGCTCTCCTTTACATGACTTTTATATGGATTGAACAACACCGGGGAGGATTATTCCCCTTTCCAACTATGCTTAATAACGTGCAGTATAGATAAATTGTATACAATTGTCGATAGCTGAACATTGTTTGATGCTTTCGCAGAAAGCACAAAATTAGATGGCTAAGCAAAAAGCGCCAAATGCAAGGCGCGTGATTGTCGAGCAATGAGGCGTACTTACGTACGCCGAAGCAGGGAGATAATTACAGCAACGCAGCAGTTGGTGAGTTTTTGCGACGCCATCATTGTTTTATTCTCGAACCTGCGGGGGAGTAGGGTGCCCTTACAGGTGCAAGAGGATTTAACTCATACATCCCCCTGATTGATTTTTTCTCTAAGCGCATGATACAAACGGGCGCGGCTGGTGCAGGTTGTGGTGCACCATATTTTATTTCTATCCATATTGCGGAGTAAAGAGTGTGATGCAGGCGGTACTCAAGCGAATATTGACATCCAAGGTTTACGGGGCGGCGGTAGAAACTCCATTGGAAAAGGCAGTCAAATTAAGTGAGCGGCTTAAAAATAATATTTATCTTAAACGTGAAGATTTGCAGCCCATTTTTTCTTTCAAGCTGCGCGGGGCATACAACTGTATTGCGCAGTTGAGCTCTGAGGAGCAGCGCCGGGGAGTGATTGCGGCATCAGCAGGTAATCACGCCCAAGGGGTGGCATTTTCTGCGCGTCAACTGGATATAAAAGCCATTATTGTCATGCCTGAAACTACACCTGCAATTAAAGTAAGTGCAGTGCGCAGCCTCGGGGCAGAAGTCATTCTGCATGGGGACAATTATTCGGAAGCGGCGGCACACTGTGCCACAATTCTGGAACAGACCGGGATGGTGTATATCCACCCGTTTGACGATGACCATGTTATAGCAGGCCAGGGCACGGTTGCGGATGAAATTCTGCGCCAGAGTGCAGGCAAACTTGACGCCATTTTTGTTCCGGTCGGTGGCGGCGGCCTGATTGCAGGAGTAGCTGCATATATGAAGGCTGTAAGCCCTGGTGTGAAAATAATCGGGGTAGAACCGCAGGATAGTTGTGCCATGACCCGTTCCCTCGAAGTGGGGGAGCCGACACATCAGAAACAGGTCGGTATATTTGCCGATGGTGTTGCGGTCAGGGATGTGGGTAAAAAGACCTTCAACTTGTGCCACAAATATGTAGATGACATGGTTCTGGTCTCTACGGATGAGATATGCAGTTCTATCCGCGCCATATATCAGGAAACCCGTTCTATAGTCGAGCCTGCCGGTGCTCTCGGGGTTGCGGGATTGAGGAAATATGTGCAGCAGCATCAGATTGAGGGGCAACATCTGGTAGCTATCAACTCGGGCGCTAATATGAACTTCGACCGCCTGCGTTATGTAGCGGAACGTGCCCAGGTTGGTGAGAATGAGGAGGCACTGTTTGCGGTTACCATCCCCGAGCAGGCGGGGGCATTGCGGAATTTTTGTACCACCATAGTTGAAGAACGGAATATAACCGAATTCAACTATCGTCGTGCAGACCAGGGTGATGCGTGTATATTTGTAGGGATATCCACTGCGCATTCAGGGGAACGCGATGATTTTAAGGCCCATCTCTCTCGGCACGGATATAAATCCCTGGATATAACCGATAACGAACTGGCTAAAACCCACGTGCGCTACATGGTGGGGGGGCGATGTCCGCAGATACAACAAGAACTCCTCTACCGTTTCTGGTTCCCGGAACGTCCAGGTGCCCTGAGTAAATTTCTCGCTGCGCTGGGCTCAACATGGAACATATCGCTGTTCCATTACCGTACTCAGGGAGGGTGTTTTGGCCGCGTGCTCATCGGGCTGGAGTTGCCCGAAGACCAGCGCCATCAGGTAAATGATGTTCTGGATGAGCTTGGGTATGTATATATGGATGAAACTGATAACCCGGCGTACCATTTGTTTTTGTAATTTGTTTAATCCCGCTGTGCATAAAGGATCAGTAAATACTTGATTGGTTGAGTATGGAATGGTATACGTTGCGCCCGACCCTTATAAGGGTAAAATGGGGAAAAATGACCGTATGCTAAGGTCAGGTTGTTTTCGATCGCGATCCTGCAGTGCGTTCCGCCCTTGAGGTTATGATCTGTTACCCCGGGTTTCATGCACTTCAGTTTCACCGTCTGGCACATTGGCTTTGGCATAAGAACTGGCGCCTGCTTGCGCGCAGTATTTCCCATTTTTCCCGCTTTGTCAGCGGAATAGAAATTCATCCTGGCGCACAAATAGGGCGCGGATTTTTTATTGACCATGGTATGGGGGTAGTTATAGGCGAAACCGCAGAAATCGGGAATAACTGCACCCTCTATCACGGTGTCACACTCGGAGGCACATCCTGGGCCAAGGAGAAGCGCCACCCGACCCTGGGTGATAATGTGGTAGTAGGTGCCGGGGCGAAGATTCTGGGCCCGTTTCTGGTTGCGAATGGGAGCAAGATAGGATCAAACTCCGTAGTGGTAAAGCCAGTGCCGGAGAATGCCACCGTGGTGGGAATACCGGCCAAGGTAGTGGTCGGTATGAAGGATCCTAAAGAGCGAAAATCCTCCGAGCGCCTTGATCTGGAGCATGGTAAACTTCCCGACGTTCAGGCGAGGAACATCGCCCAACTGATGAACAAGATACATGCCATGGAGCAGCGCCTTGAAGAATTCGAGCAGGAGTTGAAACAGTATCGGTAATCCTGACGTTATATAGTGGCGCAATTTTTTATTTCGCTTGCACAAATACATCTCCAAACAAGAGGGGCTCAAATATGCGTTTTTCCAAGCGGTCGTTATATGCCGTACGGGCGATGGTTCGTCTGGCGATACAGCATAAAGATCGTCCAGTATCGATCCGCGAAATTTCTGAGATCGAGGATATCTCGTTGCCCTATCTGGAGCAGTTGTTTGCATGCCTGCGCCGCAGTGAATTGGTTAAAAGTGTGCGGGGCCCCGGGGGGGGATATGTGTTGTCGCGACCGGCTGCTGAAATTAATCTGGAGCAGATAGTCGAGAGTGTAGATGAAACCATAGCTCCAGCAGCATGTACCGATAAGGATTCTGTGTGTCTGCGGACCGCCGATTGCTTTATGCCTCCGGTATGGAATGAGTTGGGGGAGAAAATTCGCGAGTTTCTCGCAGATATTTCCGTAGAGGATCTGATGGCCAGAGCAAAGCGTTGCGACCTGTCTGATTCTTGATCCGGTTTTTGTGCTCTTTTGCGCATAAGTAGATATCGTTAAACCGTTTGTGTAATTTTCAGAATTTTTCCCCGTTCAGGTAGCTGTATTCCTGGCCGTTGATTTTTCAAGTAAAGCATTGATGGTGTTTTGTTGTTACGGTTGCCGCTGCATCAGCGGATGTGGAATTGTTATGCTCGTTGCGGCTTAACATGCCGTATTGGAGGAAGTTTTGCGTCAGATATATATGGATAATAATGCAACCACTCCGTTACATGCAGAGGTGGTGGAAGCAATGTTGCCCTGTTTACACAACAACTTTGGCAACCCTTCAAGTATCCACTGGGCCGGGCGTCAGGCCAGTGTGCTGTTGCAACAGGCGCGTGCACAGGTGGCAAGTGTGCTGAATGCCGAACCTCATGAAATAATCTTTACCAGTTGCGGCACAGAAGGGGATAATCTTGCGCTGTTCGGAAGCGCCGATGCTTTGCGCACCAGGGGGAACCACATCATAACCTCTGCTGTGGAGCATCCGGCTGTACTAGATGCCTGCCGCTACTTCGAAGAACGTGGAGGGCGGGTAACCTATGTTGCAGTAGATAGCAATGGGAGGATTGATCCGGCGGATGTTGAGGCTGCTATTGAAGCGGATACGGTTCTTATTTCTCTGATGTGGGCGAATAACGAAACCGGAACGGTATTTCCCATAGAACAGCTTTCTGCCATGGCTCGTACACACGGGATACGCTTTCATACCGATGCGGTACAGGCATTAGGGCGCCTTCCCATAGATGTGCAACATACCCCCGTTGATCTGCTGAGTATTTCTGCACATAAAATAGGTGGTCCTAAAGGGATAGGCGCGCTGTATGTTCGCGATGGGTTGGAACTTTCGCCCCGCATGCATGGTGGACATCAGGAGAAGCACCTGCGTGCCGGAACCCATAATGTTGCGGGGATTGTAGGTTTCGGGCGCGCGTGTCAATGGGTCGAAGAGCATCTGTATACAGAACATGAGCGCCTAACCCTGCTGCGTAATCGCCTTGAAGAAGGTCTTTTTGCGCAGGTGGAGCATGTGAGTCGCAATGGCGATAGCGAAAACTGCCTTCCCAATACCCTTAACCTTACATTTCCGTATGTGGAGGGTGAGGGGCTACTCCTGGCTCTGGACATGGTCGGAATTGCCGCTTCCTCCGGTTCGGCGTGTACCTCCGGAGCAGAGGGTGCTTCCCACGTACTGAAGGCGATGAACGCCGATGACATGACTCTCAATTCAAGTGTGCGCCTGAGTCTGGGGTTCCACAATACCGAAGATGATGTTGAGTATGTGGTTGAGCATTTGCCCCGGGTAGTACAGCGGCTGTTGGCTATGAGCCCGGCTTTTGACGAATTGAGCGAGTACGAATGTGATGTTATATCCTGTGAAATAGATCCCCATGCGCACTGAGTATCCCCTATGAGCGAGCATATCCAACATCCAGGCAAGGTTCTGGTTGCCATGAGTGGCGGGGTGGATTCGAGCGTGTCTGCAGCCCTGCTTTTAGAACAGGGCTATACGGTCATTGGAGTAACTCTGAGGTTTCTTCCTGGAGACCAAGGAGACGCAGTCGAGGTTGCAGCGCAAAAAGCAGCACATGAACTCGGGATAGAATTGCATGTGGAGGATTGCCACGTAGAGTTCGAGCGACGCGTAATTCAACCCTTTTGTGATGCCTATCTTCATGGGTCCACCCCCAACCCCTGCGTTGAATGTAACCGCGAGTTTAAATTTGGTTTTCTCCTCAGGTTTGCACATGAACTGGGGTGTGATTTTCTAGCTACGGGACACTACGCCAAAATAATTCCTACTTCCGAGGGAGTGCTATTGGCGCGCGGTGCAGATTCAGCAAAAGATCAAAGCTATTTTATGTTTTGCATCGCGGATATGGATTTAACTCGCGTGCTTTTTCCTCTCGGAGAAATGAACAAAGAACAGGTGCGCAGTGCAGCACAGCGCTTCGGTCTGAGTGCCCAAAGCAGTTCCGAAAGTCAGGATATCTGCTTTGTACCGGATAACGACTATAAGGGTCTGGTACAGAACCGCGGGGGTGATTCTCAGTCCCACTCTGTTCATTCTGATATACAGCCCGGCGAGATTGTGCACGTGGATGGTACAGTGCTGGGGCAGCATCGGGGTGTCCATGCCTATACCGTGGGGCAACGGCGCGGTTTGGGGGTTGCATGGCATGAACCTTTGTATGTCGTACGTCTTGATGCGCAACACAAACAGGTGGTTGTGGGGGAGAAAGAATATCTGTACCAGGAGCGCATCCGGGTATCTCATGTGGTGTGGGGCGTAAATGTAAGTGAGGTTGATATGCTGAAGGTTGGATGTCAGATCCGCTATCGGCAACAACCGGTAGATGCGGTGGTTTCACCCTGTGGTTCAGATGCTTTTGTGACCTTTGATGCGCCACAGGGGGGTATTTCTCCCGGTCAGGCAGCGGTATTCTATCGTGGGGAAACTGTCCTGGGTGGCGGGTGGATCTGTTGATGCACAGAGCGGCTATCCTTACCCTTGGATGCAAGGCGAACCAGTTTGAATCGGCGGCTATACAGGCTCAGTTGGAAAGCCTGGGATTCGAAGTCGGCCCGCTTGAGTCTGAGTGTAATCTGGTTATTGTGAATACCTGTACCGTTACCGGGGCAACGGATGCCCAATCGCGGAAGCTGGTGCGCCGTGCGCAGCGCATAAGCCCGGGTGCGAGGATATTTGTCACCGGGTGTGCAGCACAAATAGACCCGGACATGTTTGTACCCCTGCCCGGGGTAGAGCGGGTTTTCGGCAACACGGAAAAGCAGGACATGAGATCTCTGCTTAGACACGATGGATCAAGGATCCAGGTTGGAGACATTGCTGCAGCGGTGGCATGTCCTGATTTCAAGATACAGCGATTCCCCGGACATAGTCGTGCTTTTGTACAGATTCAAACCGGTTGTGACAATTTTTGTGCCTACTGTATCATTCCATATGCCAGAGGCCGAAGTCGCTCCGTCCCATCCAATACGGTTGTAGATCAGGTACAGACGCTCACGGATGCCGGATTTGCGGAGATCGTCCTCACCGGCATTCATATTGGTCAATACGGTAAAGATCTATCTGAGGGGCTCGATCTTGCCGCTCTGGGGGAAAAAATTCTGAGTCAGACCTCCGTAGCGCGAATCCGTCTCGGGTCTGTTGAACCCCAGGAACTTACTTCAGATCTCCTCCGTCTTCTTGCAAGGTCTCCACGCGTTTGCTCGCATCTGCATATCCCTCTTCAGTCGGGGGCGGACACTGTTCTGCAGCGGATGAAACGCACCTATTCCAGTACTTTATTTGCCGAAAAAATTGCTGCAATTAAAGAGGCGGCACCGAAAGCTAGTCTTGGTTTTGATGTGATTACCGGTTTTCCTGGAGAGAGTGACGCTGAATTTGAGCAAACCCGGGGCGTGCTCGAAAAACTTCCGTTCAATTATCTTCATGTATTTCCATATAG
>JAIVHC010000101.1 GCA_020201305.1 Geobacteraceae bacterium | reverse complement strand
TTAGTGCCGGGCGTGGGTTCACTCTGCTCCACCCCGTTCTCTACAGCGGTTTGCGTCGCGCTTGACGTCGAAAGTGGCTCCAGAGCCAGGAGAGCACCATCGCGCGCGCGAGTGAGAACCAGACGAACGCCCCCGTCTCCCTGATGTTGCTTGAGAATCAGACCGTCGGGGGCAACATTCTCGCCCTTTGTCTGGACTGCAAACCCTTTGCGCAGCAACAACTCCACCACCGGCGCAAAGATCGGATCTTCAAGAGGGTTCACGCCCGCGGGCAACTGCACTTCTTTGGCCCCCTCCCAGGTCGCGAGTCGATTTTCCAGCTGGGGCCAGTTTCCGGCAACAGCCACAGAACATAACCCCACTGCGCACAGCGCAAAAAGCATACACCGCTTTAAATTCATCACTTCATCCTGTTTTAATTTTTTAGCATGACCATCAAATCTTGTGGATTTTAATTCCAAACTCAACTTTCGCAAAAAATCATAAGATGGCTAAGCAAAAATTTCGCCCTACAAGGCCTGGTGGTTTTTCAGGGACGAAGGCATACATCGGTATGTCGAGGTCCTGAAAAAAACGCCGTAACGCCGGAGGGCGGACTTTTTGCGACGCCATCATGCCTTGAACGTACGTCGCAACAGCAAACTGTTGAGCACCACCGAAACACTGGAGAACGCCATCGCGAGTCCCGCATACTCCGGGCGCAGAAAAATCCCGAATGCCGGATACAGCACCCCGGCCGCCACTGGAATACCCAGGGTGTTATAGAAGAATGCCCAGAACAGATTCTGCTTAATTTTGCGCAGGGTAAAACGCCCCAGACGGATACCGCGCTCGATATCGCGCAGATCGTCTTTCACCAGGATCAGGTCACCGGTTTCTTTGGCTACATCGGTACCACTGCCGATGGCGATACCGATATCCGCCTGCGCCAGCGCTGGGGCATCGTTGATGCCATCCCCCACCATCCCCACAAAATCAGCGTTCTGCTGATACCTGCGCACCACATCGAGCTTTCCCTCCGGCACCACTTCAGCCTCAACCTGTTCAATACCGATCTTTTTCGCCACTGCTTCTGCCGCCGCACGTCGATCCCCACTCAGGAGGACACACTCGAGCCCCAGATTCTGCAGATCCTGAATAACACCGGCAGCATCCGGCTTGAGTTCATCGCCAAGGGCTATGATCCCCAGAATCTCTTTTTCGCGCGCGAGAAAAACCAAGGAATTGCCTGCGGCTGCGAGTCGATGTGCCTGGTCCTGCACACTGCTCAGATCCACCCCGTTGCGTTCCAGCAGGCTCTGCTGCCCGCAGGAGTATTGCTCTCCATCAATCCGGGCCTGCATCCCCTGCCCGCCGATCTCTTCAATATTGGGGATGCTCTCCCATTTCAGCTCACGCTTGCGGGCCTGTTCCACTATACTCCGGGCCAGGGGATGGTTGCTCCCCTCTTCAAGGGAAGCAGCTAGACGCAGCACCTCGTCCTCCGATACGCTGGAGCAAGCATGCACCTCCTGTACCTGAAAGGTGCCGCTGGTCAGGGTGCCGGTCTTATCCAGGAGGAGAACCTCCAGGCGGGAGATCTGTTCCAGCACTGCGGCCTTTTTAAACAGAATGCCGCGCTCAAGCCCTATAGAGCTGCCCACCATAATAGCCATAGGTGTGGCAAGCCCCAATGCACATGGGCACGCGATAACCACCACCGAAATCCCCATCTGAAACGCAAACAGGAATGTGCTTTCAAGGACGAACAGCCACACCACAAATGCCGTAATCGCCACTATGAGGACAGCCGGGACAAAATAATTGGAAACCCGATCGGCAATGCGCTGAATCGGAGCCTTATCGCCCTGGGCCTCCTCCACCATGCGCACGATCTGCGCCAGTGCGGTTTCATCCCCTACTCGTGTCGCCTCTATCACCAGGCGCCCGGAGCGATTGATGGTGGAACCGCTCACTTCTGTACCGGGCTCTTTGCTGACCGGAACTGATTCACCGCTGAGCATCGATTCGTCCACCGCAGCTTCCCCCTCAACCACGGTTCCATCCACGGGGATCTTTTCCCCGGCGCGAACCAGAAGGCGGTCTCCGGGCTTCACCTCGGCGATATCTACCTCACGTTCCGTACCATCTTCATAGAGCACCGCTCGATCCGCCTGCAGATGCAGAAGACGTTCCAGCGCTGCTCCGGCCCGGCCCTTCGCTCTGCTTTCGAGCCATTTGCCGAAGCGGATAAACATGATGAGCATGGCGCTGGTTTCAAAGAACACCGTGGCATCCGGCCCCAGAACTCCGAAGAGTGCAAGGACTGAATAACCGTATGCTGCGGTAATGCCGAGGGCGACCAGGACATCCATATTGGCCGCGCGATTGCGCAGCGACTTCCACGCACTGGTGTAAAATCCAAGCCCTGCGCTGAATTGCACCACCGTGGCG
>JAIVHC010000270.1 GCA_020201305.1 Geobacteraceae bacterium | reverse complement strand
AGTCCTCACTGTGCGGAAATGCGCGAAGAGATGAACCGCTTTATACACGAACTCCCCCATCCGCATGTGTATGTATTCCGTGGAGTGCGGGTCAATGCCAAGGGCGCCCTGGATATGGATGCGTTGGCGAATAACCTGTACGGACTCGAGCTTACGGAACAGAAGCGGTTGTTGGTGGAGGCTCTGACTGAAGTGGTGTATATGGAGTGCTCCATAGCGCGCCGGGTTTTAGACTCCGACGCGGGTGCTGATATGGTACGCAGGGTGCAGGAATTTACCGCACGTGCGCGTAAACTGATCGAGTAAACATCAATTACCTTCGTGGCTACGCGGGGGTGCAGGAGAATAGCATTTGAATGTAAAAGACAGGCTCATATTCGCCCTGGACGTGGACACTTTTGAAGATGCCGCCTCCTGGGTGGAAACCTTGAAAGGTGAAGTGGGGATGTTCAAGGTGGGCAAACAGTTGTTCACGCGCTGCGGTCCGGATGTGGTCCGGATGATTCGCGCTGCCGGGCAGGAGGTGTTCCTGGATCTCAAATACCACGATATCCCGAATACGGTGGCAGCGGCGGCGGCGGAAGCGACACGCCTGGGGGTGAAGATGTTTAATGTGCATGCGTTGGGTGGCCCCGATATGATGGCCGCCATGCAGGAGCGTGTACGCGCAGTAGCCATAGCGGAGAATTGTCCGCTTCCCATCACTCTGGGCGTTACTGTCCTGACTTCATCCTCCGGAGAAGAACTTCGCGCTGTCGGGATTGAGCGCTCTGTAGAGGAAATGGTGGAGCGCCTTGCGCTTTTAAGCAAGGAAGCCGGTCTCTCCGGGGTGGTTGCCTCTGCGCGCGAATTGAGCCTCATCCGTGCCGCGTGTGGAAGTGATTTTGTGGTTGTGACTCCTGGTGTGCGCCCAGCTTTTGCGGCGTCCGACGACCAGCAGCGCATTGTGACCCCGGCGGCAGCGGTAGCCCAGGGAGCAGACTATATTGTGGTGGGCCGTCCCATTTCCAGGGCGGATGATCCTGTTGCTGCAGCGCGCGCCATAGTCGCAGAGATGGAAGGTAGTATTGGCTGAACAGCGGATAATTTGTGGCATAAACACGGTTGCGAGCGCTATGGATTCCGGTTTGCGGATTCACTCCCTTCTGTGTGCGGGGGGGCGCAAAAATTCACGCGTTCAGAAGCTCGTCGAAATCCTGCAAAAACAGGGCGTCGACATGGAGGAAGTCGAGCGTGCTGCGCTGACAAAGGCTTGCGGCACCGATAAACACCAGGGCATTGCGGCTTATACGGATCCTCTCACGCGTAAGGATCTGACAGGTCTCCTGAGTGAAACTCCCCCCGGAGAGCGATTCTTTCTTCTGTTGGATGAAGTGACTGATCCACATAACTTCGGTGCCCTGATCCGCTCTGCCGCAGCTGCAGGGTGCCAGGCGGTGATCTACGCCAGGGATCGCAGTTGCCAGGTCACCCCGGTGGTGGAAAAAGCCGCTGCGGGTACCCTCAATTGTGTAGCACTGTGTCAGGTAACCAACCTTTCTCGAGCCATCGCTGAGCTTAAACATGAAGGGGTGTGGGTCTACGGTCTGGCGCTTGAAGGAGCATCCTCTATATATGCAACCGACCTGAGGGGTGACGTGGCTCTGGTAGCCGGAAGTGAGGGGCGCGGAATAAGGCCGGGAGTGCTTAAAGCATGTGATGGCGCGGTGAAGATTTTCATGCCTGGCAGGGTTGAATCTCTGAATGTCTCTGTTGCCACCGGGGTTGCGCTGTTTGAAGTGGTGCGCCAGCGCATGCAGCGCGGGGAAAATCGCCTATCAAATAAAAAAAGCATGGAAAACGGTTGACACTCCAAGCCAATTCAATTATAACCCTCAGCGTTCTTGCACGCCGCTTTTGCGTGTGAGAAAGGGGTTGCATCAGGTGGCAGAATAGTGTACACCTTGCAACTCTGCGCTGGCGTAGCTCAATAGGTAGAGCAACTGACTTGTAATCAGTAGGTTGGGGGTTCAATTCCTCTCGCCAGCTCCATTAAAGAAAAATCAGGCGCAAGCCTTTCAGAAAGTCCTTTGGAGGGGTTCCCGAGTGGCCAAAGGGAACAGACTGTAAATCTGTCGTCGTAGACTTCGGAGGTTCGAATCCTCCCCCCTCCACCAAAATTTCACTTCGGGTGAATACGGTATCGGTTGCTGCAGGAGCTAAAAGCGTAAACTGCGGAACAGGTAGCGGGCTGGCCCAGGGTAAGAGTTTCATTTAGAGCGGGAGTAGCTCAGTTGGCTTAGAGCATCAGCCTTCCAAGCTGAGGGTCGCGGGTTCGAGTCCCGTTTCCCGCTCCATTTTTTTTGCACAGCGTAGATGGGAAAACTGCCCACATAGCTCAGCAGGTAGAGCACTTCCTTGGTAAGGAAGAGGTCACCGGTTCAAATCCGGTTGTGGGCTC
>JAIVHC010000100.1 GCA_020201305.1 Geobacteraceae bacterium | reverse complement strand
GTCAAGGGATGCATACCCCTTGGAGAGCGACATCAGACGATCATAGAAATCGAGAACAATCTCGTTGAGAGGCAACTCATACACAATCATTACCCGTGTCGCGGTGAGGTAGCGGATCTCGCGCTGTATGCCGCGCTTTTCTTCGCACAGACTCAGCACCGGGCCCACAAATTCATTGGGCACATGCACTGACGCAAGGATAAACGGTTCCTCGACACTCTCAATATCCTGAACATCCGGAAGCTTATATGCACTGTCAACATTGATCACTTCATTTTTGCTCGTGGTTACGTGGTACACCACTGTAGGCACCGTGGTTATAAGATCAATGCCGAATTCGCGCTCCAGGCGTTCCTGGACGATCTCGAGATGGAGCAATCCCAGAAAACCGCAGCGAAAACCAAAGCCCAGGGCGGCGGAGTTCTCCGGCTCAAAGGTGATGGATGAATCGTTGAGTTGCAATTTCTCAAGCGCATCGCGCAAGAGTTCGTAGTGGCTTGTATCGATGGGATACATGCCGGAAAACACCATGGGCTTAACTTCTTTGAACCCCGGCAATGCCTTCTCTGCGGGTCGATGCAGATGGGTGATGGTATCCCCCACCTTGGCATCTTTTACAACTTTGATACCGGCAATTATGAATCCGACCTCCCCTGCTTTGAGGCTGTCGCGCTCTAAAGCATAGGGAGTAAACACACCGAGTTGCAGCACTTCATAGCTGCGCCGGTTGGCCATAAACTGGATTTTATCTCCCTTCTTCAGGGTTCCATCCTTTATGCGCACCAGCACAATTACCCCCTGATACTGGTCGTACCAGGAATCAAACAACAGCGCCTTCAAAGGCGCATCAGGGTCACCCTCAGGCGGTGGCACCTTCTGTACAATGGCTTCAAGAATTTCGTGAATTCCGATACCATCTTTGGCACTCGCTTCAATAGCATCAGCGGCTTCAAGGCCGATGATATTCTCAATCTCTTCCTTGACCCGCTCCGGCTCAGCCCCCGGCAGATCAATCTTGTTCAGCACCGGGAATATCTCCAGATCCGCATCCAGCGCCAGATACACATTTGCCAGGGTTTGGGCTTCAACCCCCTGTGCTGCATCTACAACCAGCAGTGCGCCCTCACAAGCCATGAGGGAACGGCTCACCTCGTAACTGAAATCCACATGCCCCGGAGTATCGATCAGATTAAGGATATACTCCTCTCCGTCATCTGCTTTATATTTCAGAGACGCAGCCTGCGCTTTGATGGTAATGCCGCGCTCGCGCTCCAGATCCATCTTGTCGAGGAACTGCTCGGTCTTCTTCCGTTCATGAAGGGCGCCGGTATTTTCCAGCAGACAGTCAGCCAGGGTTGATTTGCCGTGATCGATATGCGCTATGATAGAAAAGTTGCGAATGTTCTGCTGTTTCATAATCTCCTGCTATTTATTGATGATGGCGCAACCCGCTTTCTGAACTCAGCAGCTCAAGGGTAATGAGTCGGCGGGCATTGAACCGGGGAAATTGAACCGGATGTAAGACTAGTCAGATTCAATTTCTTTGTAAAGAAATAATACTAAGTATTCAACTCCTGGATGCCGATGAGTGTGATTAGGAGGGGGCACATGCTCTCGATACTCTGAGCTCAGATATGAGCTTTTGAATATTAACATCTTTCAGCTTTTAATTTATTAACGAGTATTTCATGCATTCTCCCAACAGCACATCTCAAAACAGACTTACTTCTCAATTGCGTCCCTCTTCAGCACTACGACACTGGCTTGAAGATTTACTTACGGTCACCCTTATTGTGGTTTTTGTGGGCGCATTGGTGCTTGCTGCCACTCTATATCTGGATCACAGCAAATCGGTGCGGGGATCCGCGCATATATCCAGAGATGAGGCGAGCACTATTCCGGCCATCTATAAACGTCAGGACCAAGGACACTCCATCGATATCTAGGGTGGGGCTCAAATTCCTCTAAAATTTTTGCGCCGCCATCATCTGGGTTTTGTCGAATGCATCAAATCTTTACTTGTTCAGACAATTGCCGCTTGATCCGTGAGACGCTTCAGTGCTACACATCTGGCATGTATAAACCTGATGCCGACATGAAATTTGCCGATTTTCGTATTCTGCGCCTTAATTTCGGGCTCAATAAAGAGTTCGATGCTGCCAAACAGCATACAGAGGTACACACCGAGTTCCAGATTCACCACGAACTACACGGCACCACCCTGAAGGTTTATCTGGGAATAAAATTCCGAGACGATGCGGAGCACAAAACCCCGTTCATGCTTAACATCGAAGGTGCTGCAACCTTTAAACTGCCACACTCCCCTGCATCAACCGAGATCCAACCCCTGGTAAAACAGTATTGCGCCGCAGCCATGTTTCCCTATCTGCGCGAAACCATCGCCGACATCACCCGTCGCGCCGGTTTCCCTCCACTCCACATC
>JAIVHC010000269.1 GCA_020201305.1 Geobacteraceae bacterium | reverse complement strand
GACAACATCGCCATGAGCGCAGAGCTGATCACCCCCATCGCCATGGACAAAGAGCTTCGCTTCGCAATCCGCGAAGGTGGCCGTACCGTAGGCGCTGGTGTTGTAAGCGAAATTATTGAGTAGACTCTGTAAGAACTGGCTTGGTACAGATGCCAGTGGAGAAATGAAATGGCTGATATTATAACGCTGGCGTGCACAGAGTGTAAGCAGCGCAATTACACAACGACTAAGAATAAGCGCAATCTTCCCGATCGCCTGGAGTTCAAGAAGTATTGTCGCTTTGATCGGCGCCACACACTGCACCGCGAAACAAAATAGCGCATATTCAGGTATATGATACTGCAGGCCAGTAGCTCTAATGGCTAGAGCACCGGTCTCCAAAACCGGGTGTTGGGGGTTCGAATCCCTCCTGGCCTGCCAGTTTCTGCCATAAATCAGAGAGGGCACACAGTGGGAAAAGTCACCGGTTTTCTAGGTAATGTCAAGGGTGAGTTAACTAAAGTCACCTGGCCTACTAAGAAGGATACATACGCATCGACACTTGTCGTTATAGTATTTGTGTTTATGGTGGCCGTCTATCTCTGGGGTGTAGACACAATTCTTTCGACCCTGATCAAAACTATTCTGAGTCGATAGAAAGTGGTGAGTAAATAATGAAATGGTATGGAGTACATACGTACTCAGGATTTGAAAACAAGGTAAAGTTAAACCTTGAAGAGCGGGTTCGCATGCTCGGCATGGAGGACCTGTTCGGCGATATCCTGGTGCCTTCCGAAACAGTCGTGGAGCTGAAAAACGGGGAACGTAAAACGTCCACGCGCAAATTTTTCCCTGGGTATATTCTGGTGCAGATGGAGTTGAACAGCGAAACCTGGCACGTGGTTAAAGATACGACCAAGGTCACCGGTTTTGTAGGAGGAGGCACCAATCCCCCGCCTATTCCTGACGCAGAAGTCGAAAAAATTACCGCCCGGATGGAAGAGGGTGCCGAACGCCCCCGTCCCAAAGTTGAATACGAAGTGGGGGAAACAGTACGGGTTATTGATGGTCCGTTTCTCAATTTCACCGGGATTGTTGAAGATGTAAAACCAGACAAGGGTAAGTTGAAGGTCATGGTAAGTATTTTTGGCCGCGTGACCCCTGTTGAGTTGGATTTTATACAGGTTGAAAAGACCAGCTAAGCTGGGTGAAAATTTAAGGAGTAACTGATGGCCAAAAAAGTAGCAGGACAGATCAAACTGCAGATTCCGGCCGGGAAGGCGAACCCTTCACCTCCCGTTGGACCGGCACTAGGCCAGCATGGTGTTAATATCATGGAATTCTGTAAGGCTTTTAACGCCCAGACTCAGGGCGAAGATGGCATGATAATTCCAGTTGTAATTACCGTTTATGCTGACCGTTCATTTTCATTTATAACAAAAACACCGCCTGCGGCTGTGTTGCTCAAAAAAGCAGCTAATGTCAGCAAAGGTTCCGGTGTTCCTAATAAAGAGAAGGTTGGCAAGGTTACGCGCGATCAGGTACTTGAAATTGCTCGTATCAAGATGCCGGACCTTAAAGCTGATGGCTATAGGTAAAAAACAGGTAACTGCTAAAAGCAAGGTCGACAGGTCGCTAAAATACTCCTTGAGCGATGCCCTGGAACTTGTTAAAGAGGCGTCTTTCGCCAACTTTGATGAGACCGTGGATATTACCGTGCGCCTGGGTGTTGACCCGCGTAAAGCAGATCAGATGGTGCGTGGTGCAGTAGTGCTGCCCAATGGTCTGGGTAAGAGTGTGCGGGTTCTGGTGTTTGCCAAAGGGGAAAAGGCTCAGGAAGCGGAAGAAGCTGGCGCGGATTATGTTGGCGGTGACGATCTGGTCGAAAAAATCCAAAATGGTTGGTTCGATTTTGATACCGCTATTGCAACCCCGGATATGATGGGGGTTGTAGGTAAAATCGGTCGTCTGCTCGGCCCCCGTGGATTAATGCCTAACCCTAAGGTGGGTACGGTTACGTTTGATCTCGCGCGTTCCGTAAATGAGGCGAAATCCGGTAAGGTCGAATATCGCGCGGAGAAAGCAGGTATTATCCATGCACCTGTAGGCAAAATATCATTTGATGCGCAGAGTCTGCAAGGCAATGTTGTAGCACTTATGGATGCATTGGTTAAGGCCAAACCTACTACTGCAAAAGGTACTTACCTCCGCAAGATAAGTGTTTCCAGCACTATGGGACCGGGAATACAGGTGGATGTACCTGACGTCCAGGCCCTGGTGAAGTAGTAGACATATAAGCTTCCCCTGCTGCGGTTTTAAAATCTGCGCAGGGATTTTTCTCTACCTTTGTGGTAGAGCGCATTCCTCGTCGAAGACAGCAGGTACGTTATTGTTTAATGTGGATTATCCTGCACCTGCCGAGACTGAATGGAGCCATTTCGTGTCTCCCAGTCCTATCGAGGGGATAAGATATTCTAGGAAAGGAGGAGAGATGAATGGCTGATCAACAAAGTAAAGAAAAGCTTGTAGCTGAGCTAAGCGCAAAACTTAAGGACTCCAAGGCTGCTTTTCTGGCCAACTACCGCGGTGTTTCTGTGGAACAATCCAATGAGCTCCGTATCAAACTGCGTGAAGCTGGAGTGGAGTACCGCGTAGTCAAAAATACCCTGCTGTCGTTGGCATGCAAAGGCACCGATTTTGAGTGTCTCCAGGAGTATTTGACTGGCCCGACCGCATTGGCGCTGGCAGTTGAAGACCCGGTCGAACCAGCCAAGGTGCTGTTTGAATTTGCTAAAACCAGTAAGGCATTTGAACTTAAAAGTGGCGCATTGAATGGCAACATCCTCACTGTTGAGGATATTGAATCGCTGTCTAAGCTCCCGAGCCGCGAAGTACTTCTGGGCAAGATGCTTGGATCAATGAGCGCGCCGGCTACAAACTTTGTAGGTGTTCTTGCTGCAGTGCCACGTTCACTGGTACAGGTGCTTGATGCGATCCAGGAACAGAAAGACGCCTGATGGCGTTACCCTTGATAACAAATTATATTTTTACATAATGGAGATAAGCAATGGCTGATATCACTAAAGAGCAGGTAATTGAGTTTATCGAGAATATGACAGTTCTCGAAATGGCGGATCTGGTAAAAGAGCTGGAAGACAAATTTGGCGTATCTGCAGCTGCACCTGTTGCAGTTGCTGGCGGCGCTCCTGCCGAGGGTGGCGCTGAAGCTGCTGAAGAGCAGACTGAGTTTGACGTGGTTCTTACCGGAGTCGGTGACAAAAAGATCAATGTAATCAAAGTGGTGCGTGCTATCACTGGTCTGGGACTTAAAGAAGCCAAAGAGATGGTAGACGGTGCACCTAATACAGTTAAAGAAGCGGCCTCAAAAGAGGATTCTGAAGATATTAAAAAGCAACTTGAGGAAGCCGGAGCTTCTGTCGAACTCAAATAGAGAACAATTCCATAATTCTCTGTTAAAAAGCCAAGGTCGCGTTGCGGCCTTGGCTGTTCTTCGTTCTTTTCCTAAGGAGTGATCATGGCTTATTCGATTACGAATAACCAGCTGTTACGTAAGCGTTTTTCTGACGTTAAAAGTGTCATTGAGATGCCTAATCTCATTGATATCCAGAAAAATTCCTACAAACGCTTCATGCAGGAAGATAGTCCTGCAGACCAGCGCCAGCTAAGCGGTCTGGAAGCGGTTTTCCGCTCTGTATTCCCGATCAAAGACTTTAATGAGACCTGCTCTCTGGAGTACGTTTCCTACGTTCTTGAAACGCCTAAATATGATGTGGAGGAATGCAGTCAGCGGGGCATGACGTATGCGGCTCCGGTCAAGGTACGGGTGCGTCTGGTCTCTTGGGATGTGGATAAGGATACCGACGTACAGTCAATTCGGGACATAAAAGAGCAGGAAGTGTATTTCGGTGAAATTCCGCTCATGACAAAAAATGGCACCTTTGTCATTAATGGTACCGAACGCGTAATTGTAAGCCAGTTGCATCGCTCCCCTGGAGTATTTTACGACCACGATAAGG
>JAIVHC010000166.1 GCA_020201305.1 Geobacteraceae bacterium | reverse complement strand
GTCAGGAGATACTCGGTCCCACCCGGTGGCGGATTTTAGCGCACAACCTTTTACGTGCGGAGGAGTTTCCGCCCGCCCTCGAGACGGCTCCGGCAACGGCTGATGTGCCTGCCTATCTGCCCGATATGGCGCGGCTCGAACTCGCGCGACATCAGTGTGATACTAACCCTGCCCGGATTGAAGTGCCCACAGACGCTTTAAGCATTAATCCAACCCTGGATCTGATTGAAGTGGGCTGGAACAACCTGCCAGCAGTGCTGAACAGCGAAGTGGTAGAGCCGCAAGAGGGCGGGGAACATATTCTCCTGTGGAAAAAAAAGCATGATGCGCGTTGCCGTATGGCAGTGGCGAGCGCGGACGATCTTCTGGCGTTAAAGCTCGTGGCCGAACGGCTTGATGTGCGTGAGATTGCCGCCACGCAGAATCAGGCGGTGGGGATTTTCGACCGCGCCATTGAAAAAGCGCTTCACAAGGGTTTACTTCTCGAATCTGAATCGCGTCTGCATCGGCATATGGAGGACTTCCCGGCGCCGGCTACAACACCGGAGCGTTTCCTGAAGGCGGAAGCGTTCACCCTGCAATGGCATATAACACAGCGCTGTGATCTCAATTGCAGGCATTGTTATGATCGCAGTACTCTTCAGGATGTGAGCTATGCCCGGGGGGTAACAATTCTGGATCAGATGCGCGACTTCTGCCGCAGCCACCATGTGGCAGGGCAGGTATCATTTTCCGGTGGCAATCCTTTTTTACATCCATCCTTTATTTCTCTGTATCGCGCTGCAGTGGAACGCAACCTGACCCCGGCGATTCTAGGCAATCCGGTGAGTGAAGCACAATTGGAACAACTTCTGAAGATTGAAAAACCCGTATTCTACCAAGTCAGTCTCGAAGGGCTGGAAAAGCACAATGACTATATCCGGGGCGCGGGCAACTTCAGGGCGGTAATGGAATTTCTGGATGTTCTGAAACGCAACGATGTGTACTCTATGGTTATGCTGACCCTGACCCAGGATAATCTCGATCAGGTCCTGCCGCTGGCGGAGGTATTGCGCGAGCGCGTGGATCTGTTTACCTATAATCGGCTTTCAATGGTGGGGCAGGGGGCCGCGTTGCAGGGGGCCGAAAGTGTGGATTATGCAACGTTCGTCAAGGACTATCTCGCAGCATGTAGGGATAATCCGGCAATGGCCATGAAAGATAATCTGCTCAACATCGAGCGGAGCAGACAGGGGCTGGAGCTTTTTGGCGGCTGTACCGGATTCGGTTGCGGTGCGGCGTTCAATTTTGTGTCCCTCCTCCCCAGCGGCGAAGTACATGCGTGCCGTAAGTATCCGTCCCCTGTGGGTAATATTTACACCACCAGCCTCGAGGATATCTACTATGGTGAGACGGCAAAAGCGTATCGACGCGGTTCCAGTGCGTGTTTTGAATGTGACCTGCGCCCGGTATGTGGTGGATGTCCGGCAGTTACCTACGGCCATGGCCAAAATCCGTTTAATGACATAGATCCGGCGTGTTTCTTCACTGAATAAGTGTGCTCCTATGGCTGATCTCAAAGTTTTTATTCCACTGCTGACAATTTTGAGTCTGATCCTGCATTTACCTGCCGAGGGGGCACCACCGGACTCTGTCTATCCGGATGCCACCGGTTTCACAATGGAGCAGGAACACGCTGATATTGCTGCTGATAGGTCTTCGAACAACAACGGATTCACCCGCTCGCAGAAAGCCTGGGCTCTTAACCTGGGCGCCATGGGAACCGTCATGGTCTGGGGGATCGTAAACTGGGATTATTTCTCCCGCGCTCCTTCGACTGAAAACGAAAAGTGGTTCGGTCACGATACCAAAGAAGGCGGGGCGGATAAACTGGGACACTCGTGGGCCAGCTATGCCATGAGCCATGGTTTTGCCGCTGCCTATAGGCGTTTCGGCTATTCAGAATCGGAATCGCAGTTGTATGGCCCTCTCTCCGCTCTTGCAGTAACCGGGATAATGGAAATCGGTGATTCCTTCAGTGCTGATCACGGTTTTTCTCCTGAAGATATGGCCGCGAATGTGGTTGGAGCCGGGCTCGGCTGGTTTTTGCTCCGCTATCCGCAATGGGGTGAACGCATTGACTTACGCTGGGAATACTCACCTGAATTCAGTGATTTAGAAGGAGATATCACCACTGATTACGAACATTCAAAATACCTGCTGGCAATCAAGGCAGAAGGCTTTGACTTTATCAGAAATCCGTATCTGAAATACCTTGAGCTACATCTGGGATACTACACTCGCGGTTATGATGAACAGCATGGACCGGAAATGGATGAACGCAAGCGTTATTTCTATGCCGGTGCGGGGGTAAATATGGGCAGGTTGGCGCGACATATATGGGAAACGCGAATTTTCGATTACGTTCAAATTCCTTATACCTATGCTGAAGTTCGCACCTCTTTGGAATAGAGGACCCTGCTCTCCATCCCGGGGCAGGCTCAAGAAAGAGAGCAGGGCAGGGTAGAGGAATCAGTCCTGCATCAGCGTTTTGTGGAACAGCACTCTGCATCCGTTTTATGCTTTTCCCCTCCGCAGCAGGTTCCCCCTGAGGAGCACCCCCCGCAGCCGGTAGTATCCTTAGCGCCAAATTTACGGTAGAGATAAAAAGCAGCCCCGATCACGATACCCACGACAACGAACAAATCAAAGGAGATGTTTTTCTCCTGTGCATAGATGGTAAAGTGCGCATCCATATTGCCCTTAACTCCACTATAAAAATTCAAAATACGAGATGTGAAATGTGTAAAGATCAGGAAAATTACCGTACGTGTATCGCGAAAACTCTGAATCTGGATAGCAAGCGGGTAAAAGCGGTTCTGGAATTGCTCGATGGTGGCGCAACCCTGCCTTTTATCGCGCGCTACCGCAAAGAACAGACCGGAAGTATGGATGAGGAGGATATTGCCGCTGTCAGGGATGCGCGCAGCCGGATGGAGGAACTGGAGAAACGCCGCGCTTCGATCATCGCTTCACTGGATGAGCGTGATCTGTACGTGGGGGGACTTAAACAGCAGATCGATGCCGCTGTAACCCTCAAAGAGCTTGAAGATATCTATCTGCCGCATCGGGTCAAGCGCCGGACCCGCGCCACTATAGCACGCGAGAAAGGTCTTGAGGCGCTGGCGCACATTATTCTGAGGGGAACAGACGATGCCCAGGGCGCTGCGTCTCGTTTTATCCGTCCGGATGCCGGTGTGAACAACTCAACTGAAGCCCTTGCCGGAGCGCGGGACATTGTTGCCGAACACATAAATGAAGATGCGCAGATGCGGGCGCAAATGCGCAGGTTGTTCGCTTCGAGGGCGTTGCTGATCAGCAACGTGGTGAAAAAGAAAATCGAAGAGGCACAGAAATTCAGTGATTATTTTACCTGGTCGGAAAAAGCTGCGGCTGCGCCATCCCATCGGTTGTTGGCTATTTTGCGCGGTGAAGCAGAGGGGCTTTTAAGGGTCTCCCTGCGCCCCTCTGAAGAGGAGGCTGTGGCATTGCTCCAGCGTCGCTTTGGTGCCGGGGGCAAAAACAGGGCGCAGATTGAAGCAGCTATTGCGGACTGCTATAAACGTCTGCTGGCGCCGTCGATGGAAACAGAGCTGCGTGCAGAGCTTAAACACGGCGCCGACACGGAAGCGATCAGGGTTTTTCGCGAAAACCTACGTGAACTGCTTATGGCACCGCCCCTGGGACAAAAGTCCATCCTTGCCATTGATCCGGGATTCCGTACCGGATGCAAGGTGGTATGTCTGGATCGGCAGGGCAAGCTTCTGGAACATGATGTGATATATCCGTTTTCCGGCGCGGGAAAAGCTGCGCAGGCACAGAAAACGATTGAGGCGCGGGTAGAGCGTTTCAGGATTGAGGCAATAGGGATTGGGAACGGCACCGGCGGGCGTGAAACAGAGAATTTTATTCGTGCGTGCAACCTGAAGTCGCAGCCCCTTATTACCCAGGTCAATGAAAGCGGTGCTTCGATCTATTCAGCTTCCGCGATTGCGCGGCAGGAGTTCCCCAAACACGATATTACTGTGCGTGGCGCGGTATCCATTGGCAGACGCCTCGCTGATCCTCTGGCAGAGCTGGTAAAGATTGAGCCGAAATCGATCGGAGTAGGGCAGTATCAGCATGATGTGGACCAGGGTGCGCTAAAACAGGGTCTGGATGATACGGTTATCTCATGTGTGAATCGTGTGGGGGTGGAGCTGAATAGTACAAGTGCGGCGCTCCTCTCCTATGTTTCGGGGCTGGGGCCGCAGTTGGCGCAGAATATCATCGATTATCGTGACGAGCATGGGGCGTTCAGAAGCAAGGCGGAACTCAAGAAGGTTAAGCGCCTCGGTCCACGGGCATTTGAGCAGGCCGCAGGTTTTGTGCGTATCAGCGATGCGTCCGATCCGTTGGATCGCTCTGCGGTTCACCCGGAGCGCTTTGACCTGGTAAAGCAGATATGCACGGACAACCATACCAGCGTGGCCGAACTTGTGCAGAGCGCGGAAAAACGCGCAGCTATAGACCTGAAGCGCTACTGCAATGCGGATACGGGCATGCCGACCCTGAAGGATATCATGCACGAACTCGCGAAACCGGGGCGTGATCCCCGCAGCGCGTTTGAATCCTTTGCTTTTGCTGCGGGGGTTGAAGCCATCGGAGACTTAAAGCCAGGCATGAGTCTGCCGGGAATCGTCACCAATGTCACCAATTTCGGTGCATTTATTGATATCGGCGTCCATCAGGATGGCCTTGCGCACATCAGCGAGCTTGCAGATGGGTTTGTAAAGGACCCGGCTGCGGTGGTTAAAGTGGGGCAGAAGGTGAGGGCGCGCGTTATCAGCATAGATGAAGAACGCAAACGCATCGCTCTGTCCCTCAAGAAAGGTGGCTAGCCATCTAATTTTGTGCTTTCTGCGAAAGCATCAGTAATGCCAGTTTACCAGTACCATCATCGGCGCTACTTCATTGGGCATTCCGCCAAACCAGTAGACATTGTTTTTCATAATGTTGAGTAGCCCTACCTGGAGCCCTTGTTCCACGGTCTCGGCAAAATTTACCCATCCCAGCTGCACTCCGTTCAAGGTGGAAGCGTAGTTGAATGCGCTCAATTGGAGGCCGGAGAAGCGCCCCGATGCATAGTTGGCAAACCAGGCGAGGTGGGCACCGGAATAATCTTCTGCATAGTTGGCGAGCAGCCCCAGGCTTACGCCGGAACTATCTCCGGAGGACCCGTTTATGAATCCCAGAGCTAAAGCGCGCTGGGGGTTCTGGCCCCAGATATTCAGACTCACCCCGTGAATCGGGGTGCTGTCTGCATGGAGAGCAATGTCCGGGGTGAGACTGAGCTGAAAACCGGCGGCTTCTGCGCTGTTGTGCGCCCCCAGGAATGCAATACCCATAGTAAACCCCAGAATAAGCTTTTTAAACATCATTTCCTCCCGTATTTAGTGATGATCTTGCGTTTCGATCCCTGCTGCCGCTATTATCGGCAGCGGCAGTTACGTTTGAGTGGCATAATATCACAGTCAAGAGAGTATAAGATATGGACAAGTTCATACACGATTTTAATAGCATAGCCCAGTGCGGCATTCTGGATAATGGCGGAGTGACACGCCTGGCGCTTACGCCTGCGGATCACGAAGCACGCACATATCTCATTGAAATTATGCGCGCGGAAGGTTTGCGCGTTCACATTGATGCAGCCGGGAATATCCATGGCGTGCTTGAAGGGACAGAACCTCATCTGCCTGAGGTAGTTATTGGCTCCCATCTGGATTCGGTGCCTCAGGGTGGGCACTATGATGGAGTGGTCGGAGTTCTGGCCGGCATCGAAGTGGTGCGGAGACTGGCGGCTAAGGGGCTGCACGCGCAACGTTCCATCCGAATCATTAATTTCTGTGCCGAGGAGTCGAGTCGCTTCGGGGTCGCAACCATTGGGAGCAAAGCGATTACACGAAAGATCGACGTCGAAGTATGTAAAAACCTCACGGATCGTAATGGCGTATCCTTTGCCGCAGCCCTGAATCAGTGCGGGTGTGACATTGATGCTTTGGAGCACGATATTCTGCATCCCGAGGATATTTACGCTTTATTTGAACTTCACATTGAGCAGGGGCGGCGCCTGGAGCAGGAAGGCATCGATATCGGACTCGTAAGCGCCATTGCGGCGCCGAGCAGATTCGATGTGTATGTTGAAGGGAGAAGTGACCATTCCGGCAACACGCCCATGCATATGCGCCATGATGCACTTGCGGGAGCGGCAGAGCTTGTCCTGGCGGTGGAACAGATTGCGACCCGCGCCAGCAACTCGTGTGTGGGAACGGTAGGCGTACTTGATGTCGAACCCGGCGCCATGAATGTGGTTCCCGGTCGTGTGCACATGCAGATCGATATCCGCGATATCGACATGGATGGAAAAAAGAGAGCGAGCAATGCCTTGGAGAAGAGCATTGCGGAGATGTCATCGCGGCGTGGACTCGAGGTTAAGAGTACAACCCTGTGCGATGATCGCCCCGTGCCGCTGGATATAAATCTGCGCACAAGAGTTGCAACCCTGGCACAAGAACTCGACATCAGCAGTATCGAGATGCCCAGTGGTGCCGGTCACGACGCCATGAACTTTGCGGATATCGCACCTACGGCATTATTGTTTATCCCCAGCATCGATGGCGTGAGCCATAACATCCGCGAACAGAGTGCCTTTGAGGCAATCGAAAAAGGAATTGAACTGCTGTACGCGACAGTGGCAGAACTGGTGCAAACTGAATCCTGATCCTGCTTAGGAAAAGACAGGGGGTGTGTTCTCCGAAGTATGTGATTTGTGGCACACACAAAAGTTTACATAATATATATTATGCGACGTTGCATTTTTTATCAGAACGCGTTCTAACCTGGGTCTGACAAAAATTTGTTATATACATCCGTACTGTTGTGATAATCTTCTGTCGCTTATCTTATCAATAAATACGCACATGCACTGGAATGGAGAAATTATGGCAAAACAGTCGCAGGAAGAAGTTCTTGAATTTGTCCTCAATTCATCCGAACTGCCGACATTGTCCAATGTCGCATCACGACTGATTACCATTACATCCCAGGAAGAAACCACCATCAACGATATCGCTTCCTTGATCTCCAAGGATATGTCGTTATCCACCAAGCTCTTACGCGTGGTCAATTCGGCTTTCTACAGCTTCCCCCAACAAATCGGCACCATCCATCAGGCCGCATCCATCCTCGGCACCAACGCCGTGCGCAGTCTGGTGCTCTCATTTTCCTTTCTGAAACCCGAGCAGATGAAAAGCAACGGCTTCGACTATGCTGCATTCTGGGAGAATTCCCTGTTTGAAGCGGTAACAGCGCGCATGTTGATGACTGCCGTGGATGCAGAAGATTCGGAAGAAGGCTTTGTTGCAAGCTTGCTGCAGAATCTCGGAGTTATGGTGTTATCCCGCGCCTACCCTGCACCCTATGCTGAAGTGGATAAAATGCTCGCATCCGGCGACTACAAGCGTTCAGACATAGAAAAACAGATTATTGGTGCGGACCATACATATATCGGGAGCGAAGTGGTAAAACGCTGGGGTTTCCCCGAAACCCTGGTTGCGCCCATTGCGTATCACCATCACCCGCACAAATACACGGGTGATTCGAAAAAAATTAAGCAGCTGTGCCAGATAGTCCATTTATCGGATATGCTTTCCAAGGCGCGGCGCTCGAAAAGCCCGGAAGAGCATGTAACCCAATTCCGGCGGCGTGCCAAACAGAAGCTGAACATTAACGATAGAATGCTGGAGAAACTCCTGGATGAGGTGCATACCGAGGTTGAAGAAACCGCGAAGTTCTTCAATATAAAAATAACCCACCAGAAATCCATTGCAGAAATCCTCCAGATTGCAAATGCAGAGCTCAGTGTACTCAACCTCAGCTATGAGCAGATGAACCGCGAACTGGTGGAAAAAACGGTCAAACTTGAATTGATGACCAAGGAGTTGGAAAAGAAAAACGACTTTCTGGAAAAACTCGCTCACATTGACGGTTTAACCGAAGCGTATAATCACCGCTACTTTCAGAATTTCCTCGACAAAGAGATTAACCGTGCGGATCGGAATGAAAGTAACGTGAGTGTGGTTATGATCGATATTGATAATTTCAAATCCTTCAACGATACCTATGGACACCAGATTGGCGATCAGGTTCTTATCCAGTTTTCCGAACAATTTCGCAATGCTATCCGTGAGTATGATCTGTTTGCGCGCTATGGAGGGGAGGAGTTTGTTCTCGTATTGCCTGATACTGAAGCTGACCAGGCCGGAGAGGTGGCGGAAAAACTTCGCGCTATGATTGCTGGGTATACCTTTACCCATGAGCGGGAAACCTACCACATTACTGCAAGTTTCGGAGTTTCTTCCATAAATCCGCCGAAAGATAATTTTGGCAAGAACGAGCTCATTTCCCGCGCGGATAAGGCACTCTATGAATCCAAGAAAAAGGGACGTAATGGGGTGACTATCTACAGCAGCAAGAAAAAATGGTTCGGGCGCTGATTACGCTATTTTTGTATAAACTTCTGCCAATGCTGTGTCGAAAAGAGCTGTATAACGCCTTTAATGGTGAACGATAATGGTGAAATAGCCTGGAGTACGGAGACTGCAGGGTAATACAGCACGCATAACCCACGGAAGGGAGCGTAGAGATGGCTCAGTCAATCAGCAATGTAACTATTCACCAAAAAAAGTACTTGACAGGGTTTTTCGGCAAAAAAGCCAAAATCCTCTGCCACTGACAATGTGATTATATCTGGGCTTTGAGGGCAGCTGGCAGCCCTTCTGAGCCTCTTGTTTTATGCACTACATGCCAGCCGATGTTTGGTTGTAAACATTACGGAAAAATCCTTTCTGAAAACCCGTGTTATGATGTCTCATCTTCTACACAGGTGATCAGGATGACGATTAACAATATTGATGTCGATGCAAGCATAAAGCAGGTTAAAGATCTTCTCGCTAAAGAGAAGGATATTTCTCCTGCGCTTAAATCAAGCCTTGAGGTGTTGCTCCTTCTGGTGTCCTTGCTTGCTAATCGCTTTGGACTTAACAGTAAAAATAGTAGCACGCCTCCAGCGGCAGATCCTAATCGCCCAAAGAGTTCCAGGGCCAAGGGGGAGCGTAAACCCGGAGGCCAGCCGGGACGTGCTGGTACCAACCTGAGCCTGATAGATGATCCCGATGAGATCATAGAAATCAAGGTTGATCAAAGCTCTTTGCCCCAAGGTAACTATAGCCATATTGGTTATGAGTCCAGACAGATTGTGGATTTAGATATCAGCCGCATGGTTACTGAATACCGTGTCCAGGTTCTTCAGGATGAGGCGGGTAAGCGCTTTGTGGCTCCTTTCCCTGACCATGTCTCCAGGCCTGTTCAGTATGGTAACGGAGTTAAGATAAATGCGGTGTATATGTCACAGTTCCAGCTGACTCCTTACAACCGTATCGCAGATCACTTCGAAGAGCAGATGCAGATCCCGGTCAGTGTTGGCTCTATCTATAATTTCAACCAGGACGCATTTAAGCGCCTGGAGGTGTTTGATCAGTGGGTGCGAAAGCAATTGGCTGCATCCAGCCTGCTTCATGCGGATGAAACCGGAATTAACATCGCAGGCAAGCGCAACTGGTTGCACAGTGCTTCGAATAGGGAGTTCACTTATTTCTATCCTCATTCCAAGCGTGGGGCAGAAGCGTTGGATGAGATTGGTATCATCCCTGAGTTTAAAGGCACCCTGTGTCATGACCACTGGAAGCCTTACTATCGTTACTCCTGTTCTCATGCACTTTGCAATGCGCATCACCTTAGGGAACTTGAGCGCGCCTTGGAGCAGGATAAACAGCAATGGGCAAAAGAGATGATTCTTCTGCTCAAAGAGATCAATAAGGCCACCGAAGCTGCTGGAGGGTTCCTGAATGACCTCGATGCCGGTATCTACCGGAAGCGGTACCGATCCTTGCTCGAAGAAGCCGAAAAAGAGTGCCCGCCACCGGATGAAAACAAAAGAAACGGGCGCCGGGGCAGGTTGGCGCGTTCAAAATCACGTAATCTGCTTGAACGTCTTCGAGATTTTGAAACTGATGTCTTGCGTTTTATGGTTGAAGAGCAAGTGCCATTCTCCAACAACCTGGCAGAAAATGATCTGCGTATGACCAAGGTACAGCAAAAAATATCAGGATGCTTCAGATCTCCGGAAGGAGCACACATGTTCTGCCGCATCCGTAGTTACATTTCTACGTGTCGCAAACAAGGTGTAAGTGCGACCGTAGCTTTGCGCCTGCTGTTTGAGGGCAAATCGCCTTCGTTTATGCAGGAGCCGTAACGGAACTTAAATTACACTTTTGCGCCCCGGCCTGGCTGGGGTGGTGAATAGTTACGACATAACGAACCTTGTCTGAGCAGTGGGAAGCTAGCCCATGCTTTCCACTGCCACGTTGAAGAATTTCCCTGACCCCAGAGTCAGGTCGTTGTCCATTGAAACCAAAATCACCTGCTTCAGCAGATGTTGCATCTTTCAATGCACTAGGGACTTCACAGACTTTAGAAAATAATGAATCGACCCTGAACAGCTGATCAAGCCAGTCCATATCGCCCACTGAGAGCGGGCCGATACTTTGACGCGCTTCACTGATCACATCTTCATCGGAACCTATCATCTGGGCAAGGGCTACATATTGCCGGTTCGCATTGCGCCGGGCACGGCATTCTTCCGATGTTTCGTTGAAAGGCTTTTGATCGGCAAACGTTATGCCAGCTTCCCATGCGAGCCAGACAATCAAGCCCTTGAGGCGAGCGAACTCATCGTACTCCTTCAGGTAGGCCAAACCATCAACAGGATTTACAACTGATGTTTCCTCATCGAAAAGCACATGAACTATCTCAGCAAAAAGTCTTTCCCGATCTTTTAATGGGAAAGTCGTCCCCCCGGCCCCAACCCAAGGGACCTTTCCTTCAAGGCCACGCAATAATCGCAGCGCAGACAAGATGCCCGCCAGAACAATAACAAGTCGCGGCATCTCTAATTTCAAGTCCTTAAGACCCTTAATCTGACCACAGGCCAACTCAACGAGAGCATGAACTTTGCTGTGACAACGAGGCAGCGGATTGTCTGCTGGCGGAGCGGGATGATCATCATCGATGTCCTGATCCTCGATGTCGATATCTTCGTCATCTGCATCAATCTGCTCTTCCTCAGACCGCCCCATGGAATCGCGCTCCTCAAGAGTGTCATCCATACCAACTGTGGCATCATCCCTCAGGTTGTACAGGAGTACATCGAGCAGGTAGCCAAGGTCATCTACCCCCCTGAGCCGTTGCTTACGCTTCTTCTCTTTTTCAGCAACCTCTTCCAGACTTATCGAGAGTTCAGCACCTTCTTTTTGTTGCTCATTAGAGCCGCTTTTGCCCTGAGATCCTGACCGCCTTGAAGTCTGCTTTTGAGTATTAATGGAACCCCCAATATTGATAATGCCCTTTATGCACTCAACAAAGCTATCCAGGTCGGGAGCTCCAGTAGCAAGCGAGGCAAGGGCGTTGTTAAACGCCCGTTGCGAATTGGTCCGCGAAAGAGACTCTATTTTCTTGACGTATTGTATAACCCCCGTATATCGCTTGTCCGATACCGAGAAGTGAAAATAGGTGGAAGGAATCTTGTTCCCTTCAACAGAAAAGTGATATTCATCGCCATCCAGGCGAGCGCGAATGGAGGTGGGTGGCTCAAAGGCAGACGAATAAAGATCGCATTCCAGAACTGCCGGCAGATTATTCCCGGGCACACGGAATGATACATCAGTATCAGTCGCCACGGCGATCACTACGGGGCTCGCGTCAGAGTCTTTACCAGAAGAGTTATCAGCCTTCCAGTTACTGTCTATCCTATGCCAGTCGTCTTCAGTTAGAGGAGGGAGTGATTCTATCGATAGCAATCCAAGATCATCAGCAGCCTCCAGGGCTTCTTCACCCTTTCGGGCTATCATCATCTCAATATTTCTCTCGACCCCGTCTGCCAGCCAAGCAGGAGCACTTGGGTTGGCGCTCCCAACCGCCATGACAGCCTGCCCACCCTCACGTTCAAGGAATATGGATTTCGCATGCAGATATCCAGGAGTTTTCGAACCCTTCTCCTCAACCCCTAAAGACCCGCAGTTAACATACGCGACACCATCTCGCTTCTTGTTCATGGGGAACTGAACCGTCTCTGGATCAACCCCCACAATCAATTCCGAGGGTTCCAGCTCTTTCTGAACTGTTTCGATGAACGATAGATCTGAATCAAAGAAAGCACCACTGACTGTTACTCGGCTCACTGGGGAGGGACCTGCAAAATTCCTTAGCTGTTGCCAGAGGCTTGTAGCATTTGGTTGAGCCGCAAGGACTTGGCAATGCTCGACTACATCTGTGGAATCAGGTTGTAGCCAAGGGGCAAAATCGGAGACCTTCTGGACCATTTCGAGGATATGGTTTGGCAAAATATGCGCATTAGACTCGGCCCAGCCTAAAACGCTCGCCCAGGCAGCACTCAGTAACAGTGCGCCCTCAATATCATCTTCCCCGCCGTAACGAATCAGATTGGTCAGTTCCCGGTTATATCCAAACCCCGACAACGTCAGATTGTGACTTCCCGCGAACAACACCCCCTTCTTCTCGCCCACCAAGAATATGACCTTGGGGTGAAAAGCTGCCACTGCCTTTATTGGCGCGAGAGTGTACAGGCGACCAACGGAGTGTGGTGGATGGTTTCCTACTTCAACAGCAGCCTGGTCCGCATCCATCATCAGGACATTGTGACGCACTCCGCTTCCCATGAGATGCCGTAATACCACATCCTCATAAAAGGGCAGGTAGGCATTGAAGG
>JAIVHC010000268.1 GCA_020201305.1 Geobacteraceae bacterium | reverse complement strand
ATCCTGGGCAGTTATCGTGCCATCGACACCTTAGGAGAGGTTGTGGTTATCTTCACCGCGGGATTGAGCGTAGTAGGGTTGATCGGCTTCCGTGGGATGCAGAAATACGGGGATCGGCAACGTGCCGCCGGAATCACCAAAGAGGACATGGATGAGCACCTGGTATTGCGGGTTGTAATCAAAATGTTCATCCCTTTGATTCTGCTGTTTGCCCTGTATGTGCAGTTCCACGGTGACTACAGCCCGGGGGGTGGATTTCAGGCCGGGGTCATTTTTGCGAGTGGATTTATTTTCTACACCCTTATGTTCGGCCTGGATAAAGGGATGCGCGTGATAGCGCCGCGCGTCCTGGGCTATATCGGTTCGCTGGGGGTACTCCTCTACGGTGGCGTAGGAATCGCTACTATGCTGCTGGGGGGTAATTTCCTCGACTACGATGTCCTCATGCACGACCCCCTCCACGCTCAGCATCTGGGGATTTTTCTGATTGAGCTGGGGATTGGAATCACCGTGTTCTCCATAATGCTGCTGATTTTCTTCGCTTTCAGTTCCAGAAAGGGGTTGCGTCAGTGAATATAGGTGCACACTACAACTACTGGGTGGCAATCTTTTTGATGATGACCGGGTTTTACATAGTTATCACCCACGGTAATCTGATCAAGAAACTGATCGGACTCAATCTGTTTTCCACGTCGGTATTTATTCTCTACATCTCGCTGGGAAAGGTGAAAGGGGGTAGCGCCCCCATTGCCGCACCGGGCATTGAAGTGTACTCCAATCCGCTGCCGCATGTACTCATCCTTACCGCGATAGTAGTGGGGGTGGCAACCATCGCAGTGGGGCTCGCGCTGGTGCTGCTGATTTACGACCGCTACGGCACCATAGAGGAGGATGAAATCCGCCTCAAGGATGACTCGTTATGAATCACCTCCCGGCTATTCAGGTCATTATCCCTCTGCTGAGCGCGCCCCTGTGTCTGCTGCTGCGCTGGCGCACCGGTGCGTGGCTCATAGCCCTGGTGGCCACCTGGGCCTCCTTCGGTGTGAGCCTGGTGCTGTTTCGCACAGTCACCCTCCATGGCGCCATAAGCTACGATATGGGGGGCTGGCCTGCCCCCTGGGGCATTAACTACCACATTGATGCGTTAAGCGCTTTTCTTGTCCTTATAGTAACCGGCATCGGGGCGCTGACCCTGACATATGCCTACAAAAGTGTAAAACGCGAGATCCGCCCTGAGAGTCTGCGCGCGTTTTATGCCCTGCTCCTGATCTGCCAGGCCGGGCTCCTCGGGATCGTGGTCACCGGCGATGCCTTCAACATGTACGTATTTCTCGAGATCTCCTCGCTGTCGGCGTATGCCCTCATCGGCCTGGGGCAACGGCGCCGAGCCCTGCGCGCGGCGTTCCAATACCTGGTCATGGGCACCATCGGCGCAACCTTTATCCTCATCGGGATCGGCCTGCTCTACAGCCTCACCGGCACCCTCAATATTCAGGATCTGGCGGTACGGGTGGCGTTGATTCCGGAATCGGCCTACGGGCATCGCACCCTGATAACCGCATTTGCGATTCGAGCAGCTCACGTTGGGGAGCATCCTCCTGCTCCCGTCTCTAGCTGCAATCCTGGTAGGATCGATGGTGGCGATATTCCAGTACGACATCAAACGTATGCTCGCGTATTCGAGCATTGCGCAGATCGGCTATATGACTCTGGGGATCAGCCTCAATTCCCATGCAGGGCTGAGCGCCGGGATTCTGCATATGTTCAACCATGCGCTGATGAAGGGCGCCCTGTTTATGGTTATGGGCGCCGTGGTGTACCGTACGGGCTCGGCATATCTGAATGATTTTCGCGGCCTCGGACGCCGCATGCCCTGGACCATGGCCGCATTTGTCCTCGGCGGGATGAGTCTGATCGGATTCCCCCTGACCGCAGGCTTCATCAGCAAGTGGATTCTGGTTGAAGCCACTATTGAGGCCGGGTGGTGGCCGGTCACGGGGATAGTGTTGATCGGTTCCCTGCTGGCGGTAATCTACCTCTGGCGCGTTATCGAAACCGCGTATTTCAATCCGCGCCACGAGATCGAACACGGCACGGACGAGGCGCCCTTGAGTCTGTTATTTCCCATGTGGATTCTGGTAGGTGCAAATATCTATTTCGGCATTGACACCTCCATCCCGCTGGATATGGCCGAACGCGCAGCCACACTGCTGATCAGCGGAGGAACCCTATGAGCAGTACGGTTCTGATGCAGTTATGTATTCTGATTCCGCTGCTTGGGGCAGTTCTGATCGGTCTGAGCTCACGCGCACCCAATATCCGCGAAGGGGTAACCCTGATGAGTGCCGCCCTGCTGCTTGCAGTGGTGGCGGGATTGTATCTGGACCCGGCCGCGCTTGAGACCGGAACCCTGATTCTGGCAGAGCCGGTAGCGGGTGCTGCGATAAAACTCGAGCTTGAACCCCTGGGGTTGCTATTTGCCGGAGTCGCGAGCCTGCTGTGGCTGGTAACGTCCATGTACACCATCGGGTATATGCGCGCCAACCAGGAGAAGCATCAGACGCGTCTGTACATCTGCTTTGCCATAGCCCTGGCGAGCACCATGGGCATTGCCCTGGCGGGGAATCTGCTCACCCTGTTCATCTTCTACGAAACCCTCACCCTCTCCACCTATCCGCTGGTGGCGCACAAGGAGGATGAAGACGCCATTCTGGGGGGGCGTTTCTACCTTGGAATCCTCATGGCGACTTCGATAGGGCTGCTCCTCCCTGCGATTATCTGGGTTTGGTATGCGGGTACGAGCATCGATTTTGTCCCCGGCGGGGTTCTGCCCTCCGATATGTCCCACGCGAGTGTATGGGTGCTGCTGTTTCTGTTCGCCTTCGGGATCGGCAAGGCGGCGCTGATGCCGATCCACCGCTGGCTGCCGGAGGCGATGGTGGCGCCTACGCCGGTGAGCGCCCTGCTCCATGCGGTGGCCGTGGTAAAGGCCGGGGTATTCTGCATGGTAAAGGTGCTGGTATACATCTTCGGCGCCGAGATCCTCCTGCAATCGGGCGCCAACCTGCTTTTAATCACCCTCGCGTCCGTGACTATTGTGGTTGCCTCGCTGATCGCTCTGCAACAGGACAACCTTAAACGCCGTCTCGCATACTCCACTGTGAGCCAGCTCTCGTATATCACCCTCGCAGGTGCGCTTCTCACCCCTATATCCACCACTGCGGCGATGCTGCATATTGCAGCGCATGCCTTCGGCAAGATTACCCTGTTCTTTGGTGCCGGAGCCATCTACACCGCGGCGCATAAAACCCGCGTGAGCGAATTGAACGGCATCGGCTGGCGCATGCCGTGGACCATGGGCGCTTTTGCCATCGCAACCCTGTCGATGATCGGGGTTCCCCCGGCGGGAGGATTTATCTCTAAATGGTATCTATTTCAGGGGATATGGACATCGGGATACTCGATACTCCTGCTCGTGCTCCTTCTCAGCACTCTGCTCAACTGCGCATATTTCATCCCCATAGTACATGCGGCGTTTTTCCGCCCTGAAACCTACACCCCCGAGCACACCCCCGGGCAGGTGCACGGAGAGGCACCATGGCTTATGGTTACGGCTCTGTGTATCACCGCAGTTCTTTCGCTGGGGTTGTTTTTCCGCCCCGAGCTGGTGTTATCCCTTGCCGCGCAACTTCATGGAGGTGGATAGATGCAACAACGCACGCGCAACAACATTCCGCCCCGTGCCAGAATCGGCCTTAGCATCTGCGCGGGGCTGCTTCTGCTCCTGGGGGGCGATCTTATCCTCACTCCCCATGCTCCTGTACATTTTCTGCCTCAGATCGGGATCTATATGCTTGTAACCCTCGCAGGAGCGGGGGCCGTTGTGGGTATAACCCTGATCCTCGGAAGACTTCTGCGCCGCCGGGAGGATTACTATGAGCAGCGTTGATATTTTTCTTATCCCCGCAGTGGTGCTGATTCTGGCGGGGCTGGGATTCGGATTGATGCCGGGATGGCTGCGACGTACATGCG
>JAIVHC010000267.1 GCA_020201305.1 Geobacteraceae bacterium | reverse complement strand
GTGTTGGTTACGATGATCATCGTTTCATTGATGACCAAAGAGCCCGCTCAGGAAATCAGGGAACTGCTCTACAAGGTGCATAACGACGAAGCATAAGTTAGCGTCCAATAGCACTGGGTAAACCAAAAACCCCGCTCCCACCGTAAGGCAGGAGCGGGGTTTTTGTTGCTTTTCTACCCGCAAACGCTCCAACGAACTGAACTTTTGTTTCCGCTCCTACTTTCTCTTCTTCTTCAACCTTGCCTTCAGAGATTTCTTTCCCCCCTGTTTTACATCGTAATAACCCACCATCAGGCGCCAGTAGGGGCGGAATTTTTCTCCCCATTGCTCTTCATAACAGGCCATGAGGCGCTCGCGGTTGGGCCAGCTGAGTTTGTAGCAGATTCGCATCAGATCCAGGACCCGTTTGCGTCCCGGGAGGGGTTTGTGTGTAATACGGGCGCGTCCGATATCGATCAGATACGGGGTTATGCTCCCGTTGGTTTCCTGCCTGAGCATCAGGTTTCCTACAGATAGATCGCGGTGGACAATCCCCGCATCGTGCATGGTGCAGATAAATGTAGCGAGGAATTCAAACCATTCGTCCGTGCTTAAGCCTTTAAAATCCCCTTCTGCGGCTTCGATGGCGGAGCACACATGGCGTGAGGAGAAGGTGTCGGGGATGAATTCGCACACATAGTAACTGAGCTTTATTCCACCCAGGGTGTGGCGCTCGTAAAAGGCGATGGGCTTCGGGGTGCTTATTCCGCGCTGCAGCATGGTTGAGGCGTTGTTCCAGTGGCGCCGACCCTTGCTGGGGGTGAAGGCATAGCTGAGGCGTTTCAATCCCGTGGGGCGATTGAGTTTGACCGTTAAAATCTGCTCGTTATTGAGGGGGTGGGTAATGTTCCACAGACGATTGCGGCTGTCGCGCAGTACTTCCAGCTCCGGCGCAGCCATGATCTCAGCGGGTTGCAGTTTGTCACCGAGGGCATAATCACTGATTTGCGGCGTAAGGGTGAAGGCCCCGCGCCAGTCCCGGTTGTGCCACGCCAGGCTCTGCATCTGCGGCAGGCATGCATATACAACCCCCATGTAGGTGGCCGCCGTAGTACTGAAAAACGCCGGCAATTGTTGCGAGGTTCCGGTGCGGAAGTGGATAAACAGAGGGGATTCCGTAATGTTCTGCGGTTGAGATATAGGCTTGCCACAGACATCCGCAAAAGTCGCATTCTGGAGTTGACTTGTGCTGTAGAGGGTATCAAGAGCGAAGTTCTGCCCGTCCCGGCACCAGCATACGTGGAAGTGGTCTCCGGTGGTGTGGGTGAAACAGAAATGGCTCAAGCCCTGCTCATTGTTGATAGCGTTGGCACAGAAGGAGCCCGCAAGGCGCTGAATCAGATGGGAATAGGCGTGGAAAGCGGGCATAATTTCCAGATCATCAAAGGCGCCGCATATTTTGCGGTAGAATGTCGATTGATCCACTTCCGGGTAGGTGTCGCATCTGTCGTCAATGAGCCCATCCCTGCGGCATATCAGCGGCCCCCAGTATACCCGGTCGAGACCAAAGCTGGTCGCAGCGAGAATCAGGTAGCGCACCAGGTAATCGGCTTTTTTCTCCTGGGGGGAATCACTCCAGCGGCTCAGGCGCTTGGTCGACCAGAAGGAGCAGGTGGAAAACATCTTCTCACACCCGAAGCGCTGCCCGATGTAGTTGAGAATACGCGCTTTTTTAACCAGGTTGAACTTGAATATGTATGTTGCCCAGCGCCCCAGGGCACGGTGGTCATATGCATCCGGTTCAATGGTGCGTTCCACAAACAGGTTGTCCGTGTGGACTTGCGGAGCAGATCCCAGGCGTCGCATCCCGCCCAACAGCACAATATTACACACGGGCTCGAAGTCCTGCACATTGGGGCCGGCGAGTTTTACCGCGTACCCTTTGGTCTCTTCGCACATAATTGCCCAGCGCTGCAGGTAGCTGCGCCAGCTGCAGCCCGACCATTTTCTGCGGTTGGGAGTGCTGCCCATTTCAAGATATTCAATCCGCGTTGCATACGAGGATAATACCTCAGAGACAAAATCCCGCCACTCCTTTTGCAGGGCAGCATCCGCGAGTAACGCTTTGGCGCCTTCGCGTTCCGGGAGCAACACCAGGGTTACCGCGTATCCCTGTTCCAGAAGCAGCTCGAGAAAACGCTGGGCAAAGGTGCCGGGACTCGAATAGGTGTAACCCACGCGTACATGGCGGATATTGAGTTCCTGCAGGCGCTCGAGAACGTAAGCATCATATTCGGGTTCCTCACGCGAAGCGACATTGATAGCGAAGAAATCCGCTGGAATAAGCGTGGATGGGCAGGCGCTGTGGCTAACACTGCGCCACCCGGAAGGTGACAGCACCACTCGTACTGTATCGCTACCAGCGTGGGAATAGAAAGGGAGTTTCTGCAGAGGCTTGTGCATTGTAAAAATTTTTCCTTCAATAAAAATTTCACCAAACTTTATGNNNNGGCGTCGCAAAAACTCACCAACTGCTGCGTTGCTGTAATTATCTCGCTGCTTCGACGTACGTAAGTACGCCTCATTGCTCGATAATCACGCGCCTTGCATTTGGCGCTTTTTGCTTAGCCATCTAATTTTGTGCTTTCTGCGAAAGCATCAATGGTTGATTAATATATGTGATTGTGTGTAGAAGAACATGTTATGCGCTTGTTTAAAAACAGGGTGCGAAAGTGATCGCCACCCGGATACCACCAGGACAGTGTAATGCAAACTTCAGCATTTTTGTAATGTGGATATTTGTAGCGGAACAGAGTGCGTAAATCAATGTGAAAGGGAAAAAGAGGACATAGAGTGGGGATTTACCCCCTAACTGTGATCGAATTTATTATGTTAATCAAGCTGCAACGTAAAAGAGATTTTTGGCACTTTGGCGGCGAGGAAAACGAGCGGAACCTGTTTGCGCAGCCTCGAATCTGTATAGATCTGGAAGGGGATGAAGTCTCGGCGGATACCATGAGCAGAGTTATCCGTGTCCGAACGGACACAGGGGTGTACTACGTCAAGTACTACTGGGGCGGGGGAAAACGTCTGCGTCGTTTTATAGGGCGTAGCCGCGCCCAGGGGGAGTGGGAAAATCTGGAGTATTTTTCAGCTCTTGGAATCCCCACCCCGCGCCTGGTCGCCTATGGCCGGCATACATGTGGTGGAGAACCGTGGGAAGTGCTGGTTACTGCGGAGGTCGAAAATGCCAGAGATCTTGCGACCCTGGCGCGGGGTAAGCCTGAGTATTTTGTGCAGCGAGATTGGATCCTGGAAGTGATGCACCAGGTGGCGGACTACGCCCGGCGTCTGCACCGGGACGGTTTTGTCCATTGGGATATGAAGTGGCGCAATATTCTGGTACAGGGGAAAGCAGAGCCCAGGGTGTTTTTCTTTGACTGTCCCCTCGGGCGCCACTGGCATGGAGGTCTGCAGCGCCGGGGCGCGATCAAGGATCTGGGCAATCTGGAGCTGGGCGCGCGTGAAGTGATGACCCGCGCCCAGCGTCTGCGCTTTCTTCTCCTGTATCGCCAGGAAGAACGCCTGACCCCGGCAGCAAAACGCCAGATCCGGAGGATTTACGTGTTTCTGGATTCAAAAGCACGCCGACGTGCAAAGCGGCGCAAATACGCAGATCAGGCGTGATAGATATACACCACTAAATGCGCGCATCAGGAGGGGCAGGCCCCTGTGCCTGCCCCTTCCCTTGGTGGGATATCATCCGGATTCATTTACCCAGTCATGCTCTCAAGGCGTTCCAACAGCACATGATTGAGTATCCCCCCGCTGTTGAAGAAAACCACCTCCTGCTGGGTGTCCACGCGACAGATCACCTTGATGCGCCGCGCTCCGGTGCGGGGGTGGCGGATCTCGAGGTCCATGCTCTGCTTGGGTTCAATGCTTGATACCCCTGGCATGTGCAGGGTTTCATTCCCGTCGAGCTGGAGGGTTTCTGCGGATTCACCGGGGAAGAACTGGAGGGGGAGAATCCCCATCCCCACGAGGTTGGAGCGATGGATGCGCTCAAAACTCTGAGCCAGTACCGCCTTTACCCCCAGCAATAGAGTGCCTTTCGCGGCCCAGTCGCGGCTCGAGCCGGTGCCGTACTGTTCCCCGGCGATCACCACCAGGGGGACATTGTCGCGCTGATACTCCTGCGCGGCGGCATAGATACTCATCTGCGTCCCTTCGGGTTGGTGCAGGGTCACACCCCCTTCAGTGCCGGGAACCATCCGATTTTTGAGGCGGATATTCGCAAAGGTGCCGCGCACCATCACCTCATGATTGCCGCGCCGCGAACCGTAGGAGTTGAAATTCTGCGCTTCGATGCCGTGCGCATGCAGATACTCCCCGGCGGGGCTCTGCTCCTTTATTGCACCGGCGGGGGAGATGTGGTCGGTGGTAATGGAATCGCCTAAGAGGGCGAGAATACGTGCCTCATCCAAGCCAGAGAAGCCGGGCTGCATGCCCAGATGTTCGAAGAACGCGGGTTGGCGGATGTAGGTGGAGTTCTCGTCCCAGGCGTAGGTCAGCCCCTCCGGAATGGGGAGCGCCTGCCACTCTTCATCCCCATCGAATACCTCGGCATAGTGGCGCTGAAACATAGCAGGGGTGACGATCTGTTCCAGGGCGCGAATCTCTTCCATTGTGGGCCAGATGTCCGCCAGATATACCGCATCTCCTT
>JAIVHC010000099.1 GCA_020201305.1 Geobacteraceae bacterium | reverse complement strand
CCATGAATGTGGACTGGCCGTGGGCGAGGTTGTCGCTCGCCCCTACTCGGGTGAATATCTGATCCACCACGCCGATTCGCGCCTCTTCAGCAGGAACAAAAGAGCCAGCCTGAGCGAGCAGAACAATCAACGCCACCTGGCGCATAAAGGTTGATTTCCCCGCCATGTTGGGCCCGGTGATGAGAATGATCTGCTCATTGTGGGTATCAAGTTTCACATCGTTAGGGACAAAGCTTTCCCCCAGAGTCATGGTTTCCACCACTGGATGGCGTCCCTGTCTGATATCGAGGATTGTTCCGTCATCCATACTGGGGCAGCAGTAATTGCGCTCATGCGCCAGATCAGCAAATCCAAGGAGGACGTCGAGGGCTGCCAGCGAAGAGGCGCTTTCCTGAACCCTGCTCCCCTGCTGCGAAACATATGCACGCAGACGCTGAAAAATATCGTATTCAAGCGCAGTCAGACGTTCCTGGGCGCCGAGCACTTTGTCTTCATACTCCTTGAGCTCAAGGGTGAAGTAGCGCTCCGAATTAGCCAGGGTCTGCTTACGCTCGTAATGCTCCGGTACTTTGGCCAACTGGGTTTTAGGGATATCGATAAAGTAACCGAAAACCCGGTTGTAGCGCACCTTCAAGGTGTTGATCCCGGTAGCTTGGCGTTCCTGCATCTCCAGGCGCGCGATCCATCCTTTCCCCTCGCGGCTGATGGTGCGGAGCTCATCCAGATCCGCGTCATAACCATCGCGAATGAGCCCCCCTTCACGGACACTTACCGGAGGCTCATCCGCCAGAGCGGCATCCAGGAGTTCTACCACATCGTCGAGAGGATCAATGGAAGCACACCAGGTGCGTGCAAGCTCGGCCTTGAAACGTCCGAGATGCTCTAAAACAGGAGGAATATTCTGGAGCGACACCAGTACGGCACGCAGATCCCTGGCGTTGGCACTTCCCATGCAGATTCGTGTATTCAGACGTTCCAGATCGTGGACCTGCTTCAACGCGGCATGCATATCCGCGCGCGGCACGGGATGCTGTATCGCCTCTGCGACCATCTGATGACGGCGCCGGATTTCATCGGTGTGCACCAGGGGCATGGTAAGCCATTGACGCAAGGTGCGACTTCCCATGGCTGTGGCGCTGCGGTCAACCGCTCCAAGCAGAGAGCCGGAACGTTTTCCATCGTGCATGGTTGCGGTTATCTCAAGATTACGCCGGGTATCCGGATCGATAATCATGGTGTCGCTGACGTGATACGTGGTCAACGGGCGGATGTGTCCGACGGAACCGCACTGGGTCTCTTCCACATAAAACAGCGCCGCCCCGGCGGCGCTGATGGAGGCGGGTTTACCTTCGCAACCGAAAACGTCGAGATGCTCGATGGCAAAAAAGTGTGTCAGGCGTTGCGCGGCGGCGTCCGGAGCAAATACTCCATCGGGGAGAGAATCGACATGTACATGTTGGAGAACGGAGGCAAGTTCCTGCTGCATAGATTCTGTGTGCGCCTCGGGGACAAGAATTTCCCGCGGGGTAATGGCACTCAGCTCACGCCTCACCTCATCCAGGGTATCTACACTGGTAACGCGAAAATGCCCGGTAGAAAGGTCGAGAGAGGCAATGCCGTATGCATCACCCTCCGGGGCGAGGACCACAAAGAAGTTGTGTGTATCCGCTTCAAGTAATTCCTGTTCGATAGCGGTTCCGGGGGTGACGACCCGCACCACCTCCCGTTTAACCAGCCCCTTGACCGCGCGCGGATCTTCGACCTGCTCGCAGATTGCGACCTTGTGCCCTGCCGCAACCAGCTTTGCCAGATAAGGCTGGGTGCTGTGATATGGAATGCCGCACAGGGGGATTTCGTCTTCGGAACCTTTGTTGCGGCTGGTAAGGGCGATATCCAGAATGCGCGCAGCTACAACCGCATCATCCATAAACATCTCATAGAAATCACCGAGACGAAAAAACAGGATGGCATCAGGGTAACGCTCCTTGATCTCCAGATACTGACGCATCATCGGAGTTTGGGTTGGCATATAAATTCACTTTACTGCAGCGGGAAAATAAATTTTAGCTTTACTCTATCAGGCGTCCGATTCTACTCCAACGGGGCCTGTTGGTTTCACTATTCCACGACCAGTATTTGATAAATGCCTGGCCTTTGATTTTATCTTTGGAAACAAAGCCCCAGAAGCGGCTGTCGTAAGAACGATCGCGGTTGTCTCCCATTACGAAATAGTGCCCCTCGGGGACAGTAATCGCCGGCATGAAATCACGCCGATCCTGCGGGGGTGGGAGCGTATCCGGATAGATGGTGTCCGCTTCTTTATGGATTTCCGGCTCTATGGGGTAATGTTCACTGTTTATGTAAAGTTTTTTATCGCGAATCTCCACCGTGTCCCCCGGTACCCCGACAATGCGCTTGATAAAATCACGCCGTTTCCACCAGCTTTTGTGCGCATCTTCAGGAAACTCAAACACCACAATGTCACCCCGTT
>JAIVHC010000016.1 GCA_020201305.1 Geobacteraceae bacterium | reverse complement strand
GCATTACAGTTAAAAGCGATCTCCTACAGCTTCAACCTCATGAGCAGTGACGGGCAGAGCACCATGATGTCGCTGCATCAGATCTACCCTGTCATTCCAGAATATCTGGATACCGCCTTCATTGTAGCAGCTTTGCTGGCTGTATTCTGCATACTCTTCGGGGCTATGCGGCTCGATAGTACCGAACGCCATGAAGGACTGGTTGCTGCAGTTGCATTTGAATCTCTGGTAAAGCTGGTTGCCTTTCTGTGTGTGGGGTTATTTGTATGCTATACGCTTTTCAACGGCTTCTCTGACATCTTCACCCAGTTTCTGGACCACTTCCCCGAACGCGACCATCTGCTGGTTTTAGGCGATGAAACCTCCTCCGCAGCAAAGTGGTTTACCATGACCACGCTGTCGATGTTCGCCATCATGCTGCTGCCGCGTCAGTTTCATATCATGGTAATTGAAAATTCAGACATTTCACACATCCGCACGGCGATGTGGGCATTCCCGGCATACATGTTTCTTCTTAACCTGTTTGTCCTCCCCATTGCTCTTGGGGGCCTCCTTCACTATGACGGACATACAGCCCTGGCGGATTATTTTGTCCTCACCCTCCCCCTGCACAATGATCAGGCTGCCCTGGCAGCCCTGGTATTTATCGGCGGCCTCTCTGCTTCCGCGGGGATGGTAATGCTTGAATCAGTGGCTTCTGCGACCATGATACTCAACAATCTGGTTATGCCTATGATTCTGCGTTTCAACCTGCGCCGTCCGGATATCTCCGGGACACTTCTGAACATCAAGCGGGTTGCGATTGCCTTGGTTATTTTTCTGGGATATTTCTACTACCAGGTCCTGGGCGAAACCGAGGCGCTGGTGGATATCGGGCTGATCTCATTTATGGCTGCAACCCAGTTTGCCCCGGCATTTATTGGTGCCCTATACTGGGAACGCGCCAATGGCCGCGCTGCAGCCACCGGACTGATATTCGGTTTCGCCATCTGGGTGTATACCCTGATTGTCCCCATATTTGTGGAATCAGGCTGGTTCCCACATGATCTGATACAGCATGGGCTCTTCGGGATTGAGGCGCTGCGCCCTTCTGCTCTGTTCTATCTCGACAATCTGGATGTATGGTCACATTGCCTGTTCTGGTCAATGTTTTTCAATGCCGGAAGCTATGTAGCCATTTCAATTGCCAGCGTTCCATCATCTGCTGAAGCGGCGCAGGCCATGCGTTTTGTGCGTGCAGCCACATGGAAACCGGAAACCCAGGAAAACAAGCGTATCAGTAAGGCCCCCACGGTTATGGAGTTTGTGGATCTGATGGCAAAATTCATCGGGGACAAATCAGCCAACAAGGCGATTTCAGAGTACCTCGGGGAGCGTGAAATCGATGAAAAAGGGAGCCTGTCGGAATACGAAATCCCAAGCTTAAACGTACTCTACGATGTTGCGAACCTCATCAACAGCGGGAAATCCCTCGATGGCATCCTCGACAGTATTCTGGACCTGCTTTACCGCCAGTTCCGCTTTGATCTCTGTGGTATCAGAATTATAGATGAAGAGAGTAACCTGCTGCGGGTGCGCAGCTACAGGGGAATGGATTCAGAATTTCTCTCCCGTGCCGATCGGGAAATCAACATGGATACCTGCATAGGCAACACCTTTATCAATAATAAGGTGGTGCTCGCGAATGACTCCGATTGTGCGGACAAGCCTGCATCCATCGCTATCGTTCGCGAACTCAAAATAAAGTCGTTCGCGCACGCTCCCATCACTGTGGAAGGTCAGCCCGTCGGCGTGCTATCCTCTTATTCACGCTATGCCAAGGGGATTTATACCGATGAGTTCATCGAACTGTATAAAAATATTGCCGCACAGATAGGAATTGCCTACCGCAACGCCACCCAGACGGCTCAGCTGATTGAAGCGAGTGAGCAGCAAAAACAGCTTAAAATTGCCGAGGATATCCAACTAGATCTGCTCCCGAAGAAAATGCCCGAGATTGAAGGGCTGGACATTAGAGGGATATGTGTCCCGGCTAAACAGGTGGGAGGCGACTACTTTGATTTCATCACCCATGAGAACGAACTTGATATTGTGGTTGCCGATGTGTCCGGGCATAACATCGGCGCGGCACTGCTCATGGCTTCTGCACGTACATTTATCCAGGCGCATAACCAGCAGATGTTTCCGCCCCAGACCACCCTTGAAACACTCAACAGCTTTCTATACAAGGACTTGAGTAGCTCGGAATTGTTTATCACCATGTTTTACCTGCGCTATGAGTTGCAGAATAATAACCTCATCTACGCCAATGCCGGGCATAATCAGCCCCTGATCTATCATCCAGAGAGCGACAATTTTGATGAACTTGATGCCGAAGGCATGATTCTGGGGATTTTGCCCCAGATTGAATTCGAACAAAAAGAAATAGCTGTAGAGTCCGGGGATATTCTAGTAATGTATACAGATGGTATTGTTGAAGCGCAGGATAAGAGCGAAGAACTTTTCGGTCTGGAGCGTTTCAAGGAGTTGATTCGCGATAACCACACTAAAAGCAGTAAGGGAATTATCGATATCACCCTGGAGGAAACCCGTATGTTCCAGGGGCGTCGCCATTTCAATGATGATGTAACCATGGTTGTAGTTAAAATCAGCTGAAATTAAAGACACACAGAAGGGAGTAATCCATGATTGTAACTTCGAAGGATTTTGATAAGGCGGTAGTGATGAGCATTGAGGAGGAACGCCTGGACGCGCACAACAGCAACGAGCTCAAAAGTCAGCTTATGAACCTGTTTGAAGAAGGAAAATCCAATATCGTTATTGATCTGCAGCATGTGCGCTTCATCGATTCTTCCGGCCTGGGAGCCCTGGTTTCAGGATTCAAGAATGCCGGCTCGCGCGAAGGCAATGTAAAGCTGTGCGGTCTGCAAAAGCAGGTAAAGTCGATGTTCGAGCTGACCCGTCTGCACCGGGTTTTTGAAATTTTTCCAAGTGAAGAAGAAGCCTTGGCAAGTTTCTGATTTGTGGTAAGCTTAACTGTGCAGGGTGGGCAGGTTAGTATATCTGCCCGCCCTAAACCCGTCTCGGTGGGATAATACTATGAAGAATCTGCTCGAAGTTGACATTAAGGTTCCGAATCAGACCAAATATCTTCGCCTTATCGGTCAGATAGGAGAAGATGTGGCCGGAGCTTTGCAGAAGTTCAACGATTCCGATCCGGAAGAGTTGGCGTATCATATCAACCTGGTGCTTACCGAAGCGATGGCAAATGCTATAAAGCACGCCAACAAGAACGACCCCAACAAGGATGTGCATATCTCCATAAATCTTACGGATGATCAACTCTGGATCCGCGTTTACGACCAGGGCCAGGGATTCGACATCAGCAGTGCTGATATGCAGACACCAGATCCGGAGCTGGATCACGGGCGGGGTGTGTTTTTGATCCGCAGTCTAATGGATAGCGTAAAATACCGCCGCTGCAAGAAAGGCAATGTCTTGGAGATGTACAAATCGTTGCGCACGTCCTGCGACAATCACTCAGTTGAGTGAATCCTGCGTTAAAGCAATCCCGCTAAAAACTACACTGCAGTGGTCAACTTCGCCTCAATTACTTCTACCAAATGCTGATGGCTCTCTATTCTGGTTCCACCATCCCACTGGTAGGAGAAAAATTCCACCCCGGCCTCCTGTGCCGCCTGACAGTCAAACTCTGAATCCCCCACATACACCATCTTTGTCGCTTCACATCCCGCCAGTTCTGCTACGCGCCACAACATATCCGGATGGGGTTTCGGGCGCGCCACATCAATGCTGGTTACCAGGTGTGTAAAATAACCCTCTAGGTTGAAATGCTGCACAATACCCTGCATACTTCCCCGCCGATTGGTGGCGACAGCCAAAGTTAAGCGCTGTGCCAGATGCTGCAGGGCGTCGTACAGCCCCGGTTCGGGTATCAGCTTGGGGAAGAATTTAGCATAGTCAATCTGTGCAGCGATGCGCAAAGCCTCCTCTACTCGCTGTTCTCCCAGTAGTGCTGCAAACACCTGTGGGCTAGAGCCGATATGGCATACCCCGGCACGTTCGTCTGCAGCCGATTCCATGGGCTCATGTCCAAAATGGGCCAAAATCTCATTGTAGAAAGCTATATTGGCAGCTAAGCTGTTAAACAATACGCCGTCACAGTCGAACACCAGAACCTCGAGTTGAGGCATACAACCCCCGTCTATTATGCACCTTTGGTGTTTGATTTATTCAGAAGCCACACACCGCTACAGCCGATGCAGAACATGGGAATGGAGAGCAATTGCCCCATGCTGAGTCCGCTGGCGATGAGTCCCAGATGTGAATCGGGCTGGCGGAAGAACTCCAGCCCGAAACGTATCAGCGCATACGCCGCGATAAAGGAGTAGAACACACTCCACGCCGCATGGGTGTAACGCCGCACCAGATTTAGTATAGCGAACAACACCGGCCCTTCACATATCGCCTGATACAACTGGCTCGGATGGCGCGGCAGTTCTCCTCCGCCGGGAAACACCATGCCCCAGGGGACATCGGTAACCCGCCCCCATAATTCAGCATTGATAAAGTTGCCGATACGCCCGAAAAAGAGGCCGAAACATGCTGCAATGACCAGGGCATCTGCGAGAGGACCGATAGTCAGGCCACGTTTACGGCAAAAGAGGACTACGGCGAGGGTAACCCCGAGGAGGCCGCCGTGAAAACTCATGCCCCCTTCCCAGATATACAATATTTCGAGCGGATGTTGTATATAGTAGGCAAAATTGTAAAACAGTACATAGCCCAGGCGCCCGCCGAGTACGACCCCGAACACCCCGGCAAACATCAGATCTCCCGCACTTTCGCAGCTCAAATCGAGACGTTTAAGTTTCACCTCACGACACAGATACGCATACGCACTTACAAAACCGGCGAGATACATAAGACCGTACCAGCGTACTGCCAGAGGGCCTAATTCAAAAGCGATAGGGTCTATATCAGGGAATTGGAGCATAACTCAAGCCTGCGCGGGAAAGTGTTAGATTGAAATCAGAGGGGACTGGAGCGCAGAGATGAAGCGATTTATCCGCCTCACAAGGATGGCTGAATTCCAGGGTATGTGCATGCAGCATGGAGCGCTCTACGCTAAAGCCGTTGTGTGTAGCAGGTCCACCGTATAAGGTGTCACCCACAATGGGGAATCCTGCTTCACTTAAATGAACGCGAATCTGGTGAGTTCTGCCGGTGAGAATATCCACCTCAAGAAGGGCACAGGTATCGCTTTGCTCCACAACCCTATAGTGGGTTATGGCTTCCTTCCCCCCTTTCTGCACCGACTTCATCCGCCCGCTGGCACGATGCCGCCCCAGCATAGTATGGATTGATCCGTTGGATTTCTCAGGTCTTCCGGCCACTAATGCAAGGTAAACTTTGTTCACCTTACGCTCAGTAAACGTTGCAGTAAGTGCTTTATGGCTGCGTTTATGAATCGAAAAAACTACCACTCCAGAGGTATCCCTGTCCAATCGCTGAACCATGGCAAGTTCCGGTTTGGTGTGGCGCTGATAGGGATTGTGGAGAAGATGGAGCATGGCTTCATACACAGTCCCCTTATAGCGAGCCGGAGTCGGCTGAATCGGGATTCCTGCAGGCTTATTCAGGGCGAAAACATATTTATCCTGATATAACACGCTTGCTGGAGCAATACGATAAGGCTCCAGATCCCCACCGTCTATGAACACTTCAACTTCTGCGCCCGGCTCTAGATTCATACCGCACTTCATCACCCTACGCCCCTGAAGATGCACTCCCCCGATGTCAGCGCTGACGGGCTAATTCTTGAGGAACATTGAAATGGTAATGTTTGGGGCTGGACATAAAGCAGAAAATCCTTCAACCAATGCAAGACAAAGGCTGAGATCGCATCCGCCTTCAAGTCCGGCAGGAACCTAACTAATGATGGCGTCGCAAAAAATCCGCCCTCCGGCGTTACGGCGTTTTTTCAGGACCTCGATATACCTGATGTATGCCTTCGCCCCTGAAAAACCAGCAGGCCTTGTAGGTCGAAATTTTTGCTTAGCCATCATATGATTTTTTGCGAAAGCATTAACTAATATCTACGCGATGACGCAGTTCTTTTCCGGTCTTGAAGAAAGGCGCTTTTTTAGCCGGAATCTGAATCACTTCGCCACTTTTAGGATTACGCGCCTGACGCGAATCGCGCTCACGGATGGAAAATGAACCAAACCCACGGATCTCAACCCGATCTCCGACTGCAAGTGCCTCAGTAATCGAATCAAAGATGGTATTGACAACCAGCTCAGACTCTTTTTTACTCAGCGGGACATCTACATCCACGAGTTGTTCAATCAATTCACTTTTGGTCATATCTAAAAAAGCCTTTTTTATTTGGTGTTCCACAACATACGCAATTGTGCCTGCTCAGACTGTTGCAGATACTGCTCCAGCGAAGCTGTAGTACGCTTCAGGATCAGATCGATAATACTTATCGGTTCCGGCTTAGGGTATACAACCTTCGGCTCCCCTGCAATACCTACGCGCCTTGCACTGTAGTCAATCGCAGACTGCAAGCCACCTAATTCATCCACGAGACCTAACTCTTTCGCCTGGCGTCCGCTGAATATTCTTCCATCAGCAATGGCTTTAACCGCCTCGATTTCCATATTACGCCCGCTGGCCACTGCCTCAACAAACTGCATATATACATCATCGATCAACCCCTGCAGCAACTCTCGTTCGTCCGGAGTCATTTCGCGCACCGGGGAGCCGATATCCTTGAATTGCCCGCTTTTGATCACGCGGCGCTGTAAACCGATTTTTTCCAACAGATCGGCTATATCCGGAAACTCCATGATTACGCCAATACTCCCGGTAATAGTGCCTGGGTTGGCAAACACGTGAGCAGCGGGAGCTGCAATATAATATCCACCCGATGCTGCAACTGAACCCATGGAAACAGTAACAGGTTTGCTCTTAAGGGCTTTTACCGCGGCATAAATCTCCTGTGCCGGGCCCACACCACCCCCGGGTGAATCGACGCGCAACACTATCGCCTTTATACTTTCATCGCGTTCAAAGGTCTTAAGATCTTCAATAATCTCTTTTGAAGATGTTATGGGGCCCAGAACTTCAACCACGCCGACTTTATCTGCCAGACTGAACCCCTTGGGGTTTCCATAAATGGAGCTGACAAAAAAGATCAGAGCAGCAAATACGGCAAATAAAAGTGCGAATGCTCCTATAACGGTTATGACTGGCTTAATTTTCATGCGTTATCCGAAAAAAAACCCCTACTGCATCAATAACAGTAGGGGTAGAGGTTGTTGCTGCAGTTATCTAGTCGTTATCTGATGAATCAAAAGCACCCTTGAGCAGATCGCCAAGACTGGAGGTTGCTTTTTTCTGTGCCCCCATGTACTTCTCAACTTCTGCCTTTTCCTTGCGCTCTGACATGTGTTTGATAGACAGGGCTATCTTGTGCTCCTGTGTATCCACGTGCAGAACCACGGCTTCAAGCTCATCGCCTACGCTGGCGAAATCCTTGGGTGATTCAACTTTCTCTTTGCTGATCTCAGATACGTGAATCAGCCCCTCAACACCCTCTTCAACTTCGAGGAAGATGCCAAACTCTGTCACGGAAGTAACCTTGCCACGGATAATTGTGCCCGGAGCGTACTGTTCCGGAATTACCTGCCACGGGTCCTGAGTCAACTGCTTAACCCCGAGGGAGAAGCGCTCATTCGCGGTGTCAATGTTGAGCACAGCAGCCTTTACAAGGTCGCCCTTCTTGTACAGTTCAGAAGGATGCTTGATGCGCCGGGTCCAGGACAGATCGGAAATGTGCACGAGACCATCAATCCCCTCGTCTACACCTACAAATATCCCGAAGTCAGTAATATTCTTGACCTGACCTTCGATGACAGTGCCAACGGGGATCTTCTCACCGATCTCATCCCATGGATTGGGCTCAACCTGCTTGAGACCCAGAGAGATGCGACGGTTTTCGGTATCCATAGCCAGAACCACGATCTCAACTTCGTCACCGATGGAGAGAATCTTATTCGGATGCTTGATCCGTTTGGTCCAGCTCATTTCAGATACGTGAATGAGACCCTCGACACCTTCTTCGAGTTCTACAAACGCACCATAGTCAGTGAGGCTTACAACTTTACCGGTCACCTTGTCACCGACGGGATACTTCTCCGCCACGCTCAACCATGGATCCGGAGCAGTCTGCTTCAGCCCCAGGGATACACGCTCTTTTTCCCGATCAAACTTAAGCACTTTTACGTTGATAGTGTCACCAACGGCAAGAATATCTGAGGGGTGGCTTACACGCCCCCACGACATATCGGTAATATGAAGCAGTCCATCGATGCCACCGAGGTCGATAAAGGCGCCGTAATCGGTAAGGTTTTTGACCACACCTTCAACCACCTGAGCCTCTTCAAGGGTCTTGAGGGTGTCGGCACGCTGGCTCTCACGCTCATTTTCAAGCAGGACTCGACGGGAAAGAACGATATTTCCGCGGCGCTTGTTGAGTTTGATGATCTTGAAATCGAAAAATTCGCCAATGAGCTTGTCAAGATTGCGTACCGGACGCAGATCCACCTGAGAACCGGGCAAAAATGCATTGACTCCGATATCGACGGAGAGACCACCCTTGATGCGGGAAACAATCTTACCCTCAACAACAGCATCTTCTTCGAGAGAGTTCCATACCTTCTGACGGTCGGCTTTCTCCTTCGAGAGTCCGATAAGCCCGCTTTCATTCTCGGCGCGCTCAAACAGAACGTCAATTTTGTCGTTGACATTGATGTCGGCAGGCTGACCGTCAACGGCAAATTCCGACAGCGGAATCACCCCTTCAGATTTGTAGCCTACATCGACTACAACTGAATCAGGATTTACCTGAATTACGGTACCCTCTACCACATCACCTACGGCAAGGTTTCCCTGCGGGCTGTTCTCGAACAGCTCCTTGAAACTTTCTTCTCCGAACTCTTCGTCCATCTCTTCGTCATCGAACATGTCGAGTTCTTCTGCATTCATTGCTTCTGTGTTTTCTGTCATTTAACTAACTTACCCCCTATTAAATTCACGCTTTTTTACAGCGCTTCCCGCTTTTTTCTTCCGGGAAGTCGGAACCCTAGCACATGATCTACAAAAAAAAAATAATTATTTTGGCTGGCGTTGCAAAAACTCACCAACTGCTGCGTTTGTGTAACTATCTCTCTGCTTAGCCATCTTATGATTTTTTACGAAAGCATCATCTATTGGACTTTTCCCAGTTTTGCCACCACTTCACGGATTATCCACTCCGGGGTCGACGCCCCGGCGGTAATCCCGACTCGTTCAACTCCATCAAACCACGAATCAAAAATTTCATTCGCTGTTTCAATATGATACGTATGGGGTAAGATTTCTCGGCAAATACGCGCAAGGCGATTGGTATTAGCACTATTGTAGCCACCTATGACCAACATCACATCTACGGCGCCTGCAAGTTCACGTGCTTCATTCTGGCGTACCGATGTGGCATCGCAGATAGTATTGAATATCCGCAATTCCTTGCTGCGTTCGAGCAACTTCAACGCAATAGAACTGAAATTTTCGTATGCCTGGGTTGTCTGAGCCACAAGTCCGACCCTTTTTCCCAGAGGAATTTGCGCAGCGGTCTCTACATCTGCGGCGACAAACACCTCGGCATTCTGCACATAGGATAGAATTCCCTGTACTTCCGGATGCTCTTGTTCACCCACAATTACCACGCTGTATCCTTCGGCTCCGAGCAGGCCGGCGTACTTCTGCGCCTTTTTAACAAACGGGCAGGTTGCATCCACCACTTTAAGCTTGTGTTGGTGCAGATAATCTTCCTCCTGACGCGTAATACCGTGCGAACGTACAATCACACTTTGGTCTGCAACAGCATTAATGTCATTGACCACGCTTATACCTTCGGCTTCCAGCCGTTCTACCAACTGGGGCGAGTGGATAAGGGGGCCAAGAGAGCAGATATTTTCATCCTCTTCAGCGGCCTGGAAAGCCATGTTTACCGCGCGCTTTACGCCGAAACAAAAGCCTGCACTTTTAGCTAGTACAATCTCCATGCTTATCCCATTTGTTGCTGGATCTGACATACTTGCTGCAGCATTATGCCCAGAACCGCCTCGATATCGAGGGCAGTAGAATCAATTACAATAGCATCCTCTGCCTGGCGCAGAGGAGCATGCTCACGGCTTTCATCCGCACGATCCCGCTCCACAACCTCAGATATGGTTTGCTCCAGCGTTACATCCTGACCATTCTCACGCAGAAACCGCCGAGGTCAGGAGGCTCATTTCCGGAGTGCGAATCGCTTCTGACACATCTTCGTCTCCAAGCCAGACCCGCTCCTGGCCAGCAATGCGCTTGAAGTGAATAGATAGATCAGCGCACAAGTCCTTGAGCGCAGCATGATCTTCAGGATCAATTCCTAGCCTGGAAGCGGCAAGAGCAACGGTGCGGTACATGGCCCCGGTGTCGATGTTTACAAAATCCAGACGCTGGGCCAGGAGTTTGCTCAGAGTACTCTTCCCCGATCCAGAAGGACCGTCGATGGCGACAATTATTTTATCCGGCATAGGTATAGGCTTTACCTTATTGTGTGATGTTTAACTTCACTCTTTCGGGAAGGCTGTCTGTTGCAGCAATTTCCAGAAGGAGGGAAACGACGTAGCAGTGCAGCCGGTGTCTTCGATCTCCACCGCTGACATTGCGCGTAACCCGGCAATAGCCGCGCTCATGGCGATGCGATGATCGCCGCACGATTTCACCTTCCCCCCGCGCAACACCTCACGCCCATGAATGGTCATACCATCTTCGTGAGAATCCACCCTCACACCGAAGGTACGCAACACCGCTTCCATTGCAGCTATACGATCCGTCTCCTTTACACGTAGTTCCGCCGCATCCCTGATACTCGTGATTCCATGGGCACATGCAGCGGCCACACTTACCACCGGAAACTCATCGATAGCGCGGGGAACCATATCGCCCCCGATCTCAATGCCGTGAAGATCACTACTGCGCACGAGCAGATCCGCTATCGGTTCCCCTGCAGCCTCACGTTCATTGAGGACCTGAATATTGCCCCCCATGGAACAAAGAATATCCACAATTCCGCTGCGGGTCGGATTGATCCCTACATTTTTTATCAACAGTTCAGAATCGGGCACGATAAGGGCTGCGACAAGAAAAAACGCTGCGGAGGAGATATCTCCAGGTACTTCTATTTCTCGTCCCTGCAACTCCTGCCCACCTTCTATCTGCACCCCTCCTGGGAAGGATTCGAGCTCTATCCCCATATGGCGAAGCATGCGTTCGGTGTGATCTCTTGATACATGAGGCTCATGCACCGTGGTTGTTCCTTCTGCCCTGAGTCCCGCAAGGATAAGCGCGGATTTAACTTGCGCACTAGCTACGGGGGAATTATAGGTAATGCTGCGTAACTGCCCACCTTTGAGCGCCAGAGGAGCACAGCGGTTGTGTTCGCGCCCCCATATCTGCGCCCCCATCTGTATCAGCGGGTTGATAACACGAGCCATGGGCCGCCGGCGAAGATAACGATCTCCGCTTAAAACCGAAAAAAAGTTCTGCCCCGCAAGTACCCCGCTCATGAGGCGCATGGTAGTCCCGGAGTTGCCGCAGTCGAGCACATCGCGCGGTTCCTGCAGGCCAGATAATCCGGAGCCACGCACCTTGAGTTCACCTGTTACGGGCTCCTCAATCTCCACACCCATTGCTTTAAATGCATTAAGGGTAGCGAGATTGTCCTCCCCGCGCAGGAAGCCACGGATATATGAATCTCCATGAGCCAGAGACGCAAACATGATGCTGCGATGGGATATCGACTTATCTCCGGGGACGGTAATTTCCCCCCTGAGACCCGTACTCGGACGTATGTGCTGATTTTCCACGTTAATCTCCCTTTATCCTTATGTCAGCAGTGCTGACTATGGCATCCCGACTCAGTTTGGAGTGGCGGAAAAACTGCTCCAGACGCTTGCCATCGCTTGCAGCGATGTCCGCCTTGAGTTCCGCGAGAAAGCGCTCGAATTGTTCGAGCATCTCCAGAATTGCAGTGCGATTATCCATGGCGATATCGCGCCACATCACCGGATCCGATGATGCGATACGGGTAAAATCCAGAAATCCTCCCGCCGAATATTCAAGAATATTTTCAGCATATTCATCATAATTGCTTACTGAATTTACCAGAGCATACGCAATCATATGCGGCAGGTGACTGATGGCTGCAAGGATGCGGTCGTGTTTGCGCACATCCATAAGGACCACTTCACTCCCTGTTCGGCGCCAGAGCTGCGCTATCACCTCCACAGCTGCTGCCGCCTTTCACAACGGCCTCTTTTACACTCCCGGTATCGGTAAGGATGGCGTCGCTACGCATGTAAGGGAGCACCTCAATCGCAACCTCCGGCAGACACCGCACTGGCAGAGCGAGCACCACCACATCCGCATCAGCGACCGCAGTAGCTATATCCGCAGCGGTTTTATCCACTATCCCCAGCTCGAGGGCGCGCTGCATATGCTCTGCATTCTGATCCCAGCCGGTAACCTCGTGTACAGCCCCGCACTCTTTCAATGCTAAGGCCAGCGATCCGCCAATAAGCCCGACTCCAACAACTGTTATTCGTTCTACAACCAGAGTGCTCATGTGTAACTAACCCCGCGCTCGTGGATATGAACCGAGCACCTTGAGAAACTTGCAGTGTGGTTCGAGTTCGTCAATTGCAGCGCGCACAGGCTCATTTTCAATGTGCCCCTCCATATCAAGGAAGAAGATGTACTCCCAGGCGCGTTTTTTCAGGGGGCGGCTTTCGATCTTGGAAAGGTTTACTCCGCGTTTGCTGAACGGTTCGAGCATACGCCACAAAATTCCGGGCTCATCATTGATACAGAACATTATGCTGGTTTTGTCCTGTTCTGAAGGGGATGGAAACTGATCGCTTACCACCAGAAAACGGGTAAAATTATTGGGATTATCTGCAATACTCACCTTTACCGCGCGCAGGTCATAGCGGCTCCCGGCCATAGCGCTTGCGATAGCTGCAGCATTGCGATCCCCGGCGGCAAGCTGCGCTGCTGCGGCGGTACTCGCCACATCGATAAGGGGAATATCCGGCATATTTTCCTCCAGCCATTTGCGACACTGAGCCAGAGCCTGGGGATGGGAATAAATGCGTTGAATATCCTCTATGTTACCGGAGAAAGAGAGCAGATCGTGGGATATTTCAAGGAGGATCTCTGCGTAGATTTTCAGCTTGGTTTCCATAAACATATCCAGGGTATGGGTAACCACGCCTTCATTGGAATTTTCCACCGGCACCACCCCATAATCGGCACGTCCGCGCTCCACTTCTTCAAATACCGCGGAAATGCTTTTTTGCGGCACCAGGGTAGCAGAAAGACCGAACTGTTGCATGGAAGCTACATGGGTAAATGTGGCAACCGGACCCAGGAATGCCACCTTCATGGGCTCTTCGAGAGCAAGTGATGCAGAGATTATTTCTCGGAACACCCGGCGTATCCCATCTTCTGGGAAAGGACCGCTGCTCTGATCACATAAACGCTCGTAGATGGCGTTTTCCCTGCTGGGGACGTAAAAAGGCGCGGAAGAGTCCTTTTTGGCCTCCCCCACAGCCAGCACCACTCTGGCGCGTTCATTAAGTAGATCCAGGATTTTGTCGTCTATACTGTCTATCGCTTCGCGTAGAGGCTTGAGATCATCGCTCATGATAAACAGTCTCTTTGATAGGGCATTAAGTGCTCCAGGGCGCTCAGGACTACGTGCAACGGTAGTCGGCACCCGCATGACGGTATACTAGCTAAAATAAAACAGGGGTTCAGAGTAAGAAAACATACCCTAATCCCCATGGAAACGCAAGCTGGCAACAACCGAGAGAATACAGGAGGCTACATACCGATAATCTTCACCAGCACACGTTTGCGTCGTTTGCCATCAAACTCCCCGTAAAAAATCTGCTCCCAGGGACCAAAATCAAAACGTGCATCACTGATCGCTACCACTACCTCACGCCCCATAATAGTCCGCTTGAGATGGGCATCGCCGTTGTCTTCTCCGGTGCGGTGATGCGCGTAGCCGTACATATCGTAGGGAGCGAGTTTTTCCAGCCAGGCGGCGAAATCCTGATGCAGCCCGGCTTCGTTATCATTGATAAATACTGAGGCGGTAATATGCATAGCATTCACCAGGCACAACCCTTCGCGGATGCCGCTTTCCTGCACACATTCATCCACATCGCGGGTTATATTTACAAAACCCGTACGCTCCGGGAGCTCAAACCACAACTCTTTGCGATACGATTTCATATTTTAAGCCTTTACTCACATAATGAATTGTTAGCGCTCTCCCTAACAGAAATTGGCTCAGTCTACTCCCGATAGTGCTCTTCCACCGCAGGATTGACCCACGGATGGCTGAACCAGTACCAGCGATTCTCCTTGTCCTGCGCCGTCAGGGTGTACTTGCTGCGCCTTCCCTGGAGTTGGTTCTGCGCCTGAACCTTGTATATACCTGCATCCTGATCCACTGCTTCCGGAACAACCGGATCCTGCCCGGGTATATAGCACTTCATAGTGGAGACCTGCACCTGCGGATCATTGAGCCTGAACACCAGCTCTGGCGGTGCAGACGCAGAAGGGAGGAGTGGAGTCTCGGGGCGGATAATCTCAACATCCATAGCGTTCATATTCAGGTTACTGCGCAGGCGCTCCATACTTACATAGTTACCCCCCATAGGGAAGCGCGCCAGGGCATACAGAGGAGAACCTGTCCCTATGGGGCCAGACTGTTGCCCGAAAGCAGCTGCAAACTCCATATCTTCAACAATCTCCATCAATTCAGGAGAGAACTCGCCGTAGGGGTAGGCAAACAATTCCGGCTCATATCCTAGATGAGTGGAAAAAGCCCTTTGCGCTGTAGAGATATCCTCCCGCACCTGTTCATCCCACGCGGGACTCCCATGCTGCGAGGGCAAGCTCACATAGTAAGGATGCTGCGCGGAATGGTTGCCAACCTCAATGTTTGCTTTTTCATCCAGGGTGCGTAGCTGCTCCCAACTCATGTAGCTGCCTCCGCCCACCGCATCAGTATTCACGAACACCGTCATGGGCATTTCATATTTATCCAGCAACGGTACTGCGCCCTTGAGCACACTCGCATAGGCGTCATCGGCACTCAGGCCGACACAGCGTGGCGGCAGTTCCTCGCCCCGGCGCAGGGTGGCAACAATTTCACTCAAGGGGATAACATTGTAGTCATTATCGCGCAGGTAACGCAGATGTTTTTCAAACTGCTCCACACTGATATTGGTCGACGGGTAACGCGCATCACCAAAGCGGTGATACACAAATACCGTAGCAGAATCCTGAGCCTGCACAGGAACGGGCCAGAGGGACACACATATCAGCAGAATAAAAAACGCCACAACTGCAAGACACACATTTAGCGCCTGAGGACGGGAACATGTGGTCGCCCCACGCTTACACCTGTTTGTTGCAACGGTCTGTTCATAATATTGTATCAAGATTCCTCCTCGTGGTTTTTCTCCTGTGCTCGCTTACGTTTAACCTCATTGCGCAAATAACGCCGGATGCTGTTGCGCGCTCGCGGAGTTACCGCCCAATCGAGCCAGCGCGGCAACACGGCAGATTCTTCTGTGGTCTCCACCTTTACCTGATCCCCATCCATCAGGCGCTGTTTAAGCAGGCACGTTTGCCCGTTTACACGGGCGCGGAAGGCATGCAAGCCAAGATCTTCGTGAATAGAAAAGGCAAAGTCGAGGACGCTGCTTCCTTCGGGTAGAACCCATGGTTGCCCCAGCGGAGTATAGACCCGGATGGATGCTGAGGCAAGGCGCAGGCGCTCGGTATCAAAGACCGATTCTCCTTCCTGCAGACTATGCATAAGTTCAGCAAAGTTTTCCTTACTGAACTCAAAACCCGGCGCCAGAACCCCGGACTGATTGAAGCGTCCGAGTTTATGCGTGGTTATCTGTACCCGCAGGCGGTACTCACCACACTGCACTGTGGTTTTAATCGCCTGATATCCATGCTGGGAGGGAGTGCTGAGATGGTCGCGCAGCTTACCCGTAATGGGCTGATACAGGCGATGCAGCAATCCCAGAGCGACGTAGGCATCCATAGTTGAATCAACCAGGATATTAAGACTGTACAGAGATGCGACACCCCGCGTCATCCGCATAGCTGCTTCGAGAGAAAAGGTGCGCCAGTGGTCATTCAGCACTGCATTGAGATGATTGCGATTGAATTCAGACTTTATATCCGCACGGATATGTTTCAAACTGCTTTCAGACTGGCGTCTAATCTCATCAAGAACCCTCTGATAGCGCGCAGCGCGGCGCGGATACAGCACCTGGAGTGCAAGTGCTTCAAGCTCCTCGGCAACCTCTCCCATCCCTAAATGCTTGGCCAGAGGGACATAAATAGTGCGGGTTTCCTCGGCAATCAGTATCTGCTTTTCCGCCTTCAGCGCACTGATAGTGCGCAGGTTGTCGAGGCGATCCCACAATTTGAGACACACCACCCGTATATCCTCAATCGCAAGGAGGGTGGTCTTTCGATAGGTTTCTTCCTTCAAAGCCTCACGGCTCAGGTTGTCATCATCTACCTTGGTGAGTCCATTTACCAGCAGCGCAACTTCAGCGCCGAAGGTTCTGCTCACCTCTTCCAGGCTTACGGGGGTGTCCTCCACGACATCATGCAAAAGAGCGGCTATGATGGAGGGGAAACCCATCCAGTGGCGCGCGGCAAGATGAGCGACACGCAGAGGGTGGAAAAAATAGGGTTCGCCCGACTTGCGTACCTGTTGAGCATGGGATGTACGTGCCAGTTGCACCGCCTGCTGTAGATGCTCAATCCCACGGTCAAGCGAGGCCTCCGAAAGGCTGCCGCCATGATGAGTCACCAGAAGTTCGGCGATCTCATTAACCAGACGCTGCATCTGTGCGTCATCATTTTTCCTGCTCATACATGCTCCACATCCCGAAATGCTCTGCGGCTACAAACCACGTTCGCGCCTCTCTTTTACATCTTCTGCCCGGCGCCCTGATTCTACCCCGGAGGCCACTCCATTTTGCGCCCCGCAAGTACATGATAGTGGATATGCCCCACCTCCTGGCCGCCATCGGCATTACAGTTGTTAACCACCCTGAAGCCAGGCTCAGCGCAACCCCGGGCGCGGGCTAATTCTGCAATAACACACTGGATATGCCCCAGCAATGCGGCATCCTCCGGTTCTGCATCAGCGAGGGACACGATATGCCGACGCGGGATTACGAGCAGGTGCTCCGGAGCTTGAGGATTGACATCCTCAAAGGCCACCACCTGTTCATCTTCATATACGATCCTGGCCGGTATTTCTCCCGCTACGATCTTGCAAAACAGACAATCTTTCATAACCATCCTCCTGACGCACAAGTTCTCCTGCAATTAAAACAATAATTACGCCCAAAACTCAAGCCTTGATGCTTTCGCAAAAAATCATAAGATGGCTAAGCAAAAATTTCGACCTACAAGGCCTGGTGGTTTTTCAGGGGCGATGGCATACATCTCGTATGTCGAGGTCCTGAAAAAACGCCGTAACACCGGAGGGCGGACTTTTTGCGACGCCATCAAGCCTTCGAATCTATTTTACCCTCTGCGGGCCAAATGCATGAGGAATTCCCGGTTCCCTTTTGCACCCAGAACCGGGCTCTGGCACGTAGCCAACACCTCCATCTCCAACGCAACAGCATACTGTGCCACTCTATCTATCACCATCTGGTGCAAAGCAGGGTCACGCACAATCCCCCCCTTGCCGACCTTCCCTTTTCCCACTTCAAACTGGGGCTTAACCAGGGCCACGATATCGGCTCCGGGTTGCAGCAGTTCCAGGGTGGGGGGGAGAACCTTTTCGAGAGAGATAAAGGAGGCATCAATTACCGCCAGATCCGGAGATGGATCAAGTGCACCGCTGCCCAGATCGCGGATATTGGTTCTTTCCATATTAACTACGCGGGGATCCTCGCGCAGTTTCCACGCCAACTGCCCGTAGCCTACGTCCACCGCATATACACTGCTCACCCCTCGCTGCAGCAGGCAGTCAGTAAAGCCGCCTGTGGATGCTCCGACATCCACTGCTACCCGCCCTTCTACCTTTAGGTCAAACTCCTCCAGGGCGTATTCCAACTTCAGGCCACCGCGAGACACATATGCGAGTTCCTGCCCACGAAGACGGATTTCGGCATCTATCTCCACACGTGTTCCGGCCTTGTCGCATACCTTGTCGGCAACCAGGATATCACCACTCATGATCAGAGCTTGTGCGCGGGTGCGCGAAGAGCAGAAGCCACGTTCCAGCAGAATTTTATCCAATCGTTCCTTGGGCACCTGTCTTACCTATTATATAAATATGGATAGAGAATCATGCTTCAGACATTCTGTGGCACAATTTGATATAGGGTTCCGGATCGCCAATAAAGTTGACGATTTTTATCCCCATCCCCGCATATTTAACCTTGCGCAGCAGATGGGGGGGGACTTTGCGGGACCAGTGCACGCGCCCCTCTATGCGAACGGTATCTCCGGACGGAAGTTCTAACTCTATAAGCAGATTTGTTCCGGGCTTATATACGCCGAAGGTCTGTATACACAGACCTGACTCGGAAATATCCGCGGTAAATCCTACCTTTGAAGGAGTCTGCGGCCCGTAATGTACCCGCATTCGTTTGCGTAACCGCGGTTTGCGGCGTTTGTCCGCCATCGGCATCACCCCAAAAGAATAAAAGAACACTTACACCCGATCCCGCCAGATATCAATTCTTGATGGCGCTGCAAAAAGACTCCAACTGCGGCGATACTGTAATTATAACCCTGCTTTAAGGTACGTATGAGACGTTGCATGCAACGTCTCACAGGGACAATCATACGCCTTGCATTTGAAGTCATTGCTTAGCCATCGGATCCAATACTTTCTGCAAAAGCATCCATTTCACCCGCGGCAGGAGAAAATTCGGGTTGACTGGCACTCCCAGCAAAGTCAGAGTTCACCACATTCCAGCCATTATCATCGATTTTGGCACTACGGACAAACTCCGGGCTTAACCCCACACCCAGGGAGGGTATCAGATGCATGGTAAGATGTCCTTCTGTCTGCCCCTGCCACCCTACACTTCCCCGCGCAGAAACGCGGAGCTGCTCATTTCTTCCCAACAGGGTAAAATAGGGCGTGTTTGCGGCTTTCAGCTGAAACTCAGCACTTGCGGCAATAAAATCCAGCCTGGTTAGAGAAGGGATATTAAGTTGTTGTGCCAGGACATGGAGAGTATTTACTCCTCTTACGCTACCATTTTCCACCGCCAGGCGTATACTACCCGACATATTCTGACGTACACGCAGTTGCTGCGTTCCTGCCCCGGTTATCCGGGCATTTATTTGTCCCTTGCCGCTAATAGTGCCGCTAAACCCGGGCCGCATGGCGGCCAGGACCTGCTTCATATTCAGTTGCCTCCCCTGAAGGTTCGCACTATAGCTGAAGCCCTGCTGTCCCAGATCTACACTGGCGTTGGCGCTAACCTTGCCGGAGGCAAAAACTCCATCCATATTCTCCAGTATCAGCTCATTATTGGTGATGGAGAGATTCCCCTTTGCCCGTTGTAACATCGTAGTGCGCCAGGAAATAGTGTCCAACTCGAATGCTGCTTCAACATTAAAGGGGATGGCATATGGGCCGGGTTCAGATGCTACCCGCGTTATATTCCCCTGAGCACTCGGCGCCCCGGAACCTGAGCTGGAACCTGCTCTCGCAGGGGCGAGCAGGTTCCAGGCATCGAGTTTTGCCCCTTTTAAACTTAGCTCAAAGAGGGGGCGGGCTGCACGCCAGTTTTTACTGAAAATTGAAGCATGGATATTTTCTCCCCCTATTTTGGCATTCAGCGTGGTTGCTTTAAGTTTGTCCCCCTCAAGTTTAATGTCTCCACTGAGCCCCAAACGGAGCCCGCCAGCACTAAACCCTGCATCCACAAGAGTAACTCTGCCCGTACGCACCGAACCATGGCTGTCTTTTGCATCTTTGCGCCATGCAAACCTTGCTGAGCACGTCCCCGCAGGAGCATATGCCTCGAAGTGATCGAGCCAGGACAATGCTGCATGTGAGACCAGGGCACGTACCGGCCATTGGCGCAGTTCAACATTCATAGAGTATTCATGCTGTTCAGCAGCAAAAGAAGCTGTTCCGTGGGCTCCAAATTCAAGGCCATCCATGCGTGCGTCCGCGCGCAACAATTTCACCTGTGTCGAATTATGCATCCAATTCAGATGGAGATTAGCACTCAACTGCTGCGCGCTAAAAGCATCGTCTTCGGGGGCAAAAGCGGCAATGCCGGAAAAATCGGCATCCTCGAGTCGAATATCCCCTTTGAGATCGACTCCGGCAGAATCAAACTGCAAGCGACACTGGGTGGAGACCTTCAGGCTATTTATCCTGAAGGGAAGATGTTCTCGGTAGTAGGGCTGAAAGGCAACCAGATCGAGCCCTTCTAATACCAGTTTCAATGAACCACGATCCATGCGTGGATCAAAAACCCCCTCCACATCCAGGGGTGTGCCGCCCAACTTGCCCCACAGGGCAAAACTCCATGCGCTATCCGCAGAAAAATTTTCCAGTTGCAGTCCTACCTCTTGCAGGCGGGTAAGACGTGGAATGGGACCGAAAACAAAATCCCGCACCAGCACTTCGGCGTTGACGACCGTTATGGTGGAAATATGGAAATCTACCTGTTTGTGTTCGTTCAGAGTATCGGAAGGGAGGAGTGAATCTGGGGAACGCTGAGGTTTACGCACAATATCTCCGATAGCAATGGTGCCATCAGCTTCACGCCTCACCACTATCGAGGGGGCGTTAAGGCGCAAGTTATCGATGACAAGTCGACCCTGAAGCAAAGGGAGAAAACGGTAGCGCAATACCGCTTCATCCACCTGTAACCAGGGCTGTTCTCCCTCATCAACCGCGATATCAAGACCGGTGATTCTTACCCCGGAAAACAGATTGACATCTATCCCGGCAAACTCAACATCACACTCTAGCTGTTCTTCGATAACCGGAATAAGAGCTGCGCGGATCTTGTCTGGTGTGGCAAGAAAATACACTGCAATAACGGCACTGCACAGCCCAAAGATTGCGACCAGAAGCATAATCGCAAGCAGGCGCACCAAGCGCATATTTTTCAAAGCCGCTATTTTCATCAATCGTACATATGAGACGTTGCATGCAACGTCTCTACAATGGCCATCCCGGAAACGCGCCCTTTGCAGTTGGCGCTTTTCGCTTACCCATCATATTGAATACTTTTTGCGAGTGCATTAAAATTCCGCGCGTAACTATTCACTAAAGAGGCTGCTAGGAGTCTGTCGGGCTTTACGGATCGTAGCGAAAAACCGACTGATCGAGGGCAGATTTTCGATCATTTGAAGGCGAATAGCCGTAGCTATTTGTCGAAAAGGACCGGAAATATGAACCGATCAGACGGTTTTGCAGCCGATTCATGGAAAGTCCGACAGGCTCCTTGAGCCGTAATTCCGAGTTCCAGGGCCGCATGAACTAGTCCTGAGGCTTGACTGCTTCTATCCGTGAGTCAGGCACCCTTCCACCGGGAACCATGACTCCATCACTTTGATGTGGTTTATTAATGAAGTTGAACAGTGACTTCCGCACTACTTAAGATGACGTAACAAGCGGCGCTGCAAACGCGTAGGCAATTCGGATATATGCTGCTCTGCGCCACGGCTGGAGCCGCAATATTGCAGATATGCACACCCTGCCGGGAGAACCCCGGACTGCACCAAAGCAGGTGTCAGCATCGCACATTCGGGGTTAATCTTCTGGCGCTGAGAATAAATCTGACATTCCCCGCTGTTCTGATCCAGATACGCGCATGGGATATCGGTATAATAGAGGGCTTGTCGATAGATGATCTTGTGATAACAGCAGCGTCCGCAACGACGGCATATGGCTTCCCAGTGCGAGTCCAATTAGTTTCAGTCGCCTTTAAGTGCTTTCAACACAGCATTTACTTCGACAATAAGATCTGCGGCAACAGCACTGTCTTCTATGTCAAGAAAGTGTTCAAAACACTCGCACGCTTCAGTAACCTCGTCTGCATCCATATGCAGGTAGCCAAGGGTCAGCCACGCCGGAGCACACCGCTCATCGAGTTCCAGAGCCCGATTTGCATGTTCACGTGCGCCTTCGCGATCCTGCTGTTCATAGAGCACATCTGCCATGTTTGCATACGCCTCGGCATCCTCGGGGTCAATATCCATGGCGCGTTGATACCAGTTTTTGGCCTGCTGCAAATGCCCGCCTTCAAAAAACATATCTCCGAGAGAGTTGGCTGCGGCAAAGCAGTTTTCGTCAATCTGGAGGGCTTTGTGGAAATATTCTTCTGCTTTTTCACACGCCTGCTCGGCAATTTTCACCAAGCCGATGCGGACATTGGCTTCTGCTGCAGAACCCGCTTCAGAGAGAAGTTGCCTGTAGCATTCAATCGCCTCTTCGTGTTTGCCCTTGACAAAGTACTCATCCCCCAGAGCAAACAAAACTTCCGCTGGCGCATCACCGCGCTCCAGGCGCTGTTGCAACATGGAAATTGCTCTATCTTCCGAACCCTCTGCCCCCAGAGCTTCAGCGAACAACACAAGCAGATCATCGTCTTCGGGGAATTGCGCATACCCCTGTTCCAGAACCTTTACCGCTGCGATATAATTACCCTGTTCCATGTGATCCAGCGCAGCATTTGTTATCTCTTCGAGGGTCATAGACTTCTCTCTTATCCTCTGCTAGGCAAACAAATTGATACTATCTGTAAGAGCATCAAAAAATGACGTGTTTATCCGTCACCCCGAATATCAGGGGTTACAACACACAAAAAGTTCTTCAACTACATCCAGCACCGCCCACGGGTCGGCACCAATTTTTTTCACCTCAACTCCGAGGTGTTGCTTCAATATGGACAGATCAGTATCATCGAGCAGAACCTCAGTTCCATCCTTGAACATAACATCGGGGAGCAGAATCGCACTACCCGGGTCAAATCCCCGAGCACACGCATCCTTAAGGGATTCCAGGATATCTCCACCGGTCAACAACCCACTTACGCTGACACTTTCACCCCAGAATTCATTCACCACAGGATGAAGTTGTAAGGCGGTGTAAGCTTTAAGGTTGAACTCGCGCACAAACGTTTCCAGAACACATTGGGCCGAAACTCCACACACTAATGTGGCTCGGACACCGGCACAAAACTGGGGATCGGCTTCGCTGAGAACTTCGTTGGCCTGCTGCTTAAACTGTACCACCAGCCCCACCCCGTTTTCTATCTGACAGAAATGCTCATAGGCGGCGTAGTCCGGAAAGGGACGCCAGGCCTGGAAGTAGAGCTCATCTGCACCAAATACAAAACGTGTTGCGCTGCGAGCCAGGGACTTTTTCTGCCAGTGTTCAATCTGATCCAGCACTGCCCCGGCCTGAGCACGATTGAGCATATTCAAACAGGGTAATCCATGGCGATAACGGGTCAGGCCTACCGGGACTATGGCCAGACTTTTTACCGCTGGATGAAGAGCAAACAGATCACTGATCGTCTGTTCCAGCACCCCGGCATCATTGATTCCGGGGCACAGCACCACCTGGGTGTGGATTTCAATGCCAGCCTGGGTCAGCTCCTCCAGCAACGGCATCAGTGCACCTGCACGCTGTACTGACACCCCCAGGAGTTCGGCGCGTACATTTGCATCTGTACTGTGTACCGAGACATACAGCGGCGAAAGCTTTTGTGTTTTTATGCGCTCTATCTCACTGCGTTTCAGGTTGGTAAGGGTTATATACGCGCCGTACAGATAGGAAAAACGGTAGTCATCGTCGCGCACATAGAGGGTGGAGCGCATACCCTGCGGCAACTGGCGCACAAAACAGAACTGGCACTTATTACAACACGAACATGGTTGTGGATGTTCGAACCCAAAGCCCAAAACCTGATCGGCTTCATATTCTATGTCTAACTCCCAGCATTCTGCCCCGGGTTTACGGATCTCCACCACCAGGTGAAAGTTCTGCCCCGTCAAATGCTGATAATCCACCACATCATGAACTTCGTGCCCGTTGATCGCCACCATATAGTCGCCCGCAGCAACATCGAGTTCTGCGGCGATACTTTCGGGATATATGGAATCTATGCGTAACATATATATTGAGTGTTTACACCGAATCTCCATTTTTAGCGCCTCGTCCGCCAGGGTATTTACCTCCATCCTGTTTCAATATCAGGATAAAAGCACGACAGGCTCCCGGCTATAGCAGCAGGAAGCCTGAAACATGGAGGAAGCGTTGCGCCGGCCAGAGATTTTCCTAGTCGCGACTTCCATGGAGCTTAAACAGACCATCGGTGGATGTGATGGATGAAATTGCGTGCTTATAGAGCAGAAAATCGCCCCCGCTTTCCACCAGAACGCAGAAGTTATCAAATGATTTGATATACCCCTGCAACTGCTCACCGGACATCATAACTATATTGAGTTTAACCCGCTCTTTACGCGCCTGGTTCAGATACTGATCCTGAATATTGAAAGGGGTTTTTGCCATGATTTTTCTCCTTCATTTCATATACATCTACATAAAAGTTTGTCCGCCAATTCAACGATACTACCAGAGTCGAAAGGGTCTTCAAGCCAATTTATTTCATTTTCATGCCGCAACCAGGTCAACTGGCGCTTTGCATATCTGCGCGTATCGCGTTTAATCCGGGTTACTGCGGTACTAAAACTCATCTCAGAACGCAGATGGGCAACACACTCCTGATATCCTATGGTGCGCATCGCCTTCAGCTCCGGACTGTACCCGCGTTCGAGCAGCATGCGCGTCTCGTCGAGTAATCCCTGCTCAAACATCTGCTCGACCCGCTTCTCTATACGCCGATATAACTGAGGACGTCCACAGGTCACGGCCACTCTGATGTCGTGATATGGGCGTTCGGAAAAGCGATGTTCATCCTGCCAGTCCGACATGGTTCTGCCTGTAAGAGCATGTACCTCAAGAGCGCGAATAATACGCGTAACATCATTTATATGCAACCCCTTTGCCATCCGGGGATCCACTTGCCTTAACTGTGCGTACAAACTGCCTTTTTTGTCCCGCTCTTCGACATGCCACTGCTTGCGAAGGGTTTCATCTGCGCCCGGCAATGGTGCCAGCCCCTGAGTCAGGGCGCGGATATACAGACCGGTCCCTCCTACTACAACGGGGAGGCGCTGGCGGCGGTGAATATCCTCGATAGTTCTCTGCGCGAGGCGGGCAAAGTCAGAAACACTGAAATCCTCATCGGGATCAACAATATCAATGCAGTGATGCACCACACGTGCACGCTCCCCGACACTCGCTTTTGCCGTCCCTATATCCATATAGCGGTATACCTGACGCGAATCCGCGGAGATAATTTCTATATCGCGCCGTGCGCCCAACTCCAGGGCAAGAGCGGTCTTTCCCGCAGCAGTGGGGCCGGTTATCACCAACAAGGGAGGTTTTTGTGTCGCAGTCATACGTTGATGCTTTCGCAAAAAATCATAAGATGGCTAAGCAAAAATTTCGA